>JBKPKC010000135.1:0-4725 GCA_046765595.1 Nitrospirota bacterium | reverse complement strand
GGCTTAAACACGCCGCTCCCGAGCTCTTTCATGAAATTCCCTGGACCACCGGTCGGGTGCTTGCGCTGACGGAGGAGAAAGCAGTAAGACTCGGCCTCAGCATCGGTGTCCTGCCCGAATCGCGCGATGTCGACACGATCGAGGATCTCAACGCGCTCATCGAGGCGAGCCGTCTTGACGGCAGGAAACCAAAACAGGAACAATCGTTTTCCATGAGAACGGCGGGAGCGCTGCAGCTTTTGGCCAAGCGGCTTCCTTCACGGACGTAAAGGAACATGAGCGACAACGTCGCGTTGATCACCGGAGGAGCGAAGGGTATCGGGCGGGGAATCGCGCTCGACCTAGCCGCGAGGCATTGGAAGATCGCGTTGTGTTACCGCAGCAGTGAGGCGGCGGCCAAGGACACAGCGGCGGCGATCGTCGAACGAGGCGGCCAAGCGTTGTCCCTCCGATGCGACGTCTCGGACCCCGCCGCCGCCACGCAGCTGGTCGCACGGGTGGAGCAGGAATGGGGATACATCGACGCCTTGATCAACAGCGCCGGCCCCTATCATCGCGTGAACCTCTTCGAAGAATCGCTAGAAGGCTGGAGGGAGATGTTCGACGCGAATCTCCATCCGATTTTCTATCTGGCCCGGGCAGCAGCGCCCGGCATGAAAGCCCGACGTACTGGACGAATCATTACATTCAGTATGGCCAATGCCGATCAGATGATTGCCCAGCCGGAAATCACGGCGCATTACATTGCCAAAGCCGGCGTATTGATCCTGACTCGCACGCTGGCCAAGCTGCTGGCGCCTCACGGCATCACCGTCAATGCCGTCTCGCCGGGCTTTATCGATTCCGGCAGTGCGCCCCCGGGCGAGCTTGCGTCTATGACGAAACGCATCCCCGCCGGCTATATCGGAACCATCGACGATACGGTGGCCGCCGTGCGGTATCTATTAAGCCCGGAGGCTCGCTACGTGAACGGGGCCAATATTCAGATCAGCGGCGCCTGGGGAGTGTAGTGGATGCTGTTGGTCGCCCCTGCTCCAGCGACGGATGATCGCACGACCGGGAGGGGCGCGTCTCGGCGCGCCGGGGGTTGGGCGGGTGAGACTTGGGAGGGGGGCGCGTCTCGGCGCGCCCCGGCTTGGGCGGGTAAGAATGGCGACCATACGACCGGTCATGCATCCGTCGCAAGTCGCAGCGACGCGACCATCCACATCCATCGTGTAGGAAGAACAAGTGAGCTTGGAAGGGTCGTTCATACGTGCGCAGTGGAAGCCACCACGGCCGTCCTTCCGAAGAAAATGAAGACGAGGACAAAAGGAGACGAGATTTATGAAATCGGAGCAGGAACGGCAGACGCATCGCCGGTTTGTGCAGGCGCTCCAGCATGAGCACCTGACCTGTACGAAGGACGGGTGCGGCGGTCCGATGGACGTGACCGATCTGACGCCGCATCATGCGCACGTCAAAACGTACGAAGCCGTATGCGAGCGTTGTCACCAAAAGGAACAGATCGCCGGCCGGGAACAGACCTCACCCTCCTGGGATGTGGCGTCGATCACGATGATGGCAGAGGTGCATCTGCTTCATGATCAGCCCACCTGTCCGTTCGATGACACGCCGATCACGTTTATTTCCATGCCGAATCCCCGCCGAAAGGCGCGGTATCGGTTGTTGTGTTACTACTGCGGCCGCCACACGGAAATGAACTGGCCGCCGCCCGAAGCGAAACGCTGAGCATCGTGCCGAGCCGGGCGACCAATCACGGGAGCGCGCGGGACACAACTCGCCGCCGCTCGCGGCCGTTGCTCTGTGTGAGCAACGGCCGAAGCGCGTACTGTTCGAGTCGCTTTGGACGAGTTTACGGGCTGAGAACGAGCCAGGCGTAGTTGGGTGCGCTCGAAGGTGAAGCGGCGAAGCGTGCCTGGCTGCCTACTTGCCGAACGCCTTTTTCAAGAGCGGCTCTATCTCTCCTTTGGCCGCCATGGGATCGAGAATATCCGTATCGCCGTAGAACGTCCCGTCGATAAATACCTTCGGGAGAGTCGGCCAGTTGGTCATTTTGGTGAGGGCTTCTCGCTTGGCCGGCTGGGTCAAGACGTCGATCACTTCATAGGGGTAGCCGTATCTGTCAAAGAACTGCATTGTTTCCCGCGTAAATCCGCACATCGGCATCTGCTTGGTGCCCTTGCCATACACCACAATTTTATGAGTTTTAACTTCCTTTTGGATTTCCTCTTCGATCGGGTCTGCCATCGTCGGCCTCCTTTCAAAGTCGGCGGCTCCGAGCCGACTACCGGTGTTCCTCTTTCGTCTTTGCCGTCAACTCGAGGGCGTGAATACGGCCGTCTTTCATGGGTGCGTCCAGCGCCTGGTAAATCAGGCGATGCCGGTCAAGCAGGTTCTTGCCTTGAAACGCATCCGAGACAATCATGACTTTCAAATGGTCCATAGTACCGGTCTTATCGATCATGGTCACGACGGCATCCGGCATCGCTCGCCGAATATACTCGGTCAGCGTATCTTGTGTGATCAAGCAACCTCCTGGTCGTTATCGGCCCTCTGGACGGTTCGACGGCCCGCAGAACGCCCTTCCGGCAAGGATACCGTAGGCGCTTTCTCAAAGGCAATTCCACCTTGTCGGCAGCGCATGGGTCTGAATTGGATTCAGCAGTTGGATCGATTGTGATTCGCCTGCACCCTTCGCTTGCTCCGGCCTCCAACGCGTGATTGATCCCTCAAAGCGACGAAAAAAGAAGGAGTATTTCCGAATCTCGCCTTCCCAGCTCTGCCTGGTATGGAAGTTGTTGTATGGCTAAGGGCATGGAACAGAACCAAGGAGGTCTTCATGGCAACGATGATGGCACTGACTGCGACCACCGTGCTGTTGAGTTCGTTCTTTCTCCTGCGTCGGATCTGGTGAGAGATGCGATGCGAGACACCCGCTTCAGGCTGGTGGTGCATTTAAGCCGTGGTGGTGGATTCCAACCGTTCGCGCTCGAGCGGGCAAGACAGCGACCACAGCTAACTGCAGGAAAGTTCACAACACGCCGGTGACGGCACGCAAGGCACATCGCTTGCTCTGTTCCTAGAAAACAAGGCTTGCACGAGTAGCCACCGTTCACCAACGAAGGAGGATATCATGGGCGAATTCACATCGGGATTTTTCATGGGTGACTCAGCCACGAACGGACGAGTGTTGGTCGTCGACGACGAAGCGGACGTCCGCAAGGTGGTCCGTATGACGTTGCAGAAGGCCGGCTACGACGTCTTGGAAGCCGAAAATGGCGAGAAAGCCATCGAGACCATCAACGCAGGAGAGAACAGGCTGCTCCTGGACGTCCTGATCTGCGACATTCGGATGCCCAAGATCAACGGGGTGGAAGCCATTGCCTACTTCCGGGCCAATTATCCCCGCGTGCCTGTCATCGTGCTCACGGGATTCCCCGACGCCGACATGGCGACCTCGATGCTGCGTCAGGGCGTGGTCGATTATCTGGTGAAGCCCGTGGAAGGGGAAAAGCTGAGGGAGTCCGTCGCCAGGGCCATGGAGCAAAGAGAACTCGCGCACCTCTAGGACCCTCCGCTGGTCTCATGTCGGGGAGGGCCGCTGGCCCTCCCCCCCAGCCAGGAGTCATGCGTGCAGCCCGTGACTGACGGAACGGTGGCGTCGAAGACTGCGCCCATCAAAGTGGCGATCCTTGGAGCCGGACGAGGAGGAACCGCCCTGCTCGACCTTCTCCATCTGCTTCCTTCGATCGAGATCGTCGGCATCTCCGATCGCGACCCCTGCGCGCCCGGCCTGGCGCGGGCGAAAAATCTCCGTATTCCCGTCGTCAGCCGAATCGAAGACCTCGTGTACGACCATGGCGTCAACTTGATCATGGACGTGACAGGGGATCCCGACGTTGAACGATTCGTCCGGCTCCATAAACACTCAGAAACCGAAATGCTGAGCGGGTCGGGCGCGCGGGTACTCTGGGAACTCGTCCGGCATGAGGCGAATCTCCAGGCCGAACTCTTTCACGCGGAAAAATTGGCCGGCATCGGCTCCTTCGCCGCCGGGATCGCGCATGACATCAACAATCCGCTGCAGTTGATCATGGGATTGGCGGAAAATCTCGCCGAGGAGAAGGACTTGGTAACCATCCACCAGCAGGCCCGAGAGATCGTCGAAGCCGTGCGCCGGACCAGCGCCATCTCCCGCGATTTGACGCAATACGCGAGAAAGACCTCGGCCCGCGATGAGACGATCGTTTCACTTAACAACCGTCTCGACGAAGCCTTGAAGATCGCACGGTATGCGGTGAGTTTTCACGACATCAGCGTCCGCAAGGAGTATGAAGACGGCGTCGTCGCGAGAGGGAATCCCGACGAGGTGCTCCATGTCCTGGTCAATCTCATCACGAACGCCGTCCAGGCCATGACACGCGGGGGAGGCACTCTGACCCTGATGACCGAGCAGCCGACCGACGGTGCGACGCTGCGGGTTTCCGACACGGGGTGCGGCATGACCCCCTCAGTGCTGGAGCAGATTTTTGAGCCGTTCTTTACCACCAAAGATCCTGGAAAGGGCACAGGGCTGGGCCTGTATAATGTGAAGACCATTATTGCGAAGATGCGCGGAAAGATCGCTGTCCAAAGCTGCGTCGACCAGGGCACGGCGTTTACCATCATGTTTCCGCCGGTCACAGAGGACGAGCTGTGACGCCGTCACCTCGCCAACCGACC
>JBKPKC010000134.1:0-2970 GCA_046765595.1 Nitrospirota bacterium | reverse complement strand
GCCCGTACTTTTACTCCTATCTCGGCGTGTTCCTCACGGCGCTGGCGCTGTTGCTGTTTTGGTGGACGAGTCGTCATCATACTGGACCGCTTCCGTTACTCTCAACCATGGCCTATGCCGTGACCGCCGGATATGTCGCTGGAGTGATCGCCATGATCGTCCACCCGGTGTTTCAGAGCGACGGTATTCAGCACCTGCTCGAGGGGCTCCGATTTCCCACCGTCGAGGCCGGCATCGCGTTTTTCTGGTTTCCCGTGCGGCTGGCGACATGGCTGTTCGGGGGCCTCACAGGAGGAATCATGCTCGCATTGAGTCGGCGGTGGAGGCGCATGAAGCAGGCATGAATGTAGGAGGCGCCGAGTACTGCCGCCCCTTGGCGGTGTCGATCTTCGCACTGATTTTCCTTGCGGCGACGATGCTGCCGAAGGAGTCGGATCGTCTCCGGGAAGGCCTGGCGGGCGACGTCGGGCGAGTCACGACGAACGCCGGGGGCACGACGACGATCAGAACGTACGATCATGATGGGGCGCTGATAGAAACCGTCAGCCGTTTGGCACCTGCTACCGACGCCCCCGATGCCCACGAACAAGTCCGGAAATTCCTGTACGTCTACGATGCGAAGAAGCAGCGGCTTCGCGAGATGAGCCAGGATCAAGACGGTCCGCCCTACGTCTCGCGGCGCTATGCCTATGATGCAGAAGGTCGCCAGCGGGCGGAAGCCGCCTATCACATGTGCGGGACCTTCTCGTCGCTGCACGTCTTTTTGTATGAGGACGACGGCCGGTTGCTTGAACAGCTCACGTACCAGTTGCGTTCCTTGGGAAAGCGTGTTTACGAGTACGACAGCCAACGCCGTCTCACAGCACTCCGTCTGTACAAAAACGGTATTCTCCAATCGACGACCCAGTACCGTTACGATGACAATGGGCGAATCACCGAACAGACGGAGGTGATGCCCGACGGGACGGCAGGCAACAAGACGGCTTACCAGTACGACGAAAGGGGCCGTCTTGTGTCGGAACACTTTACGAATCATCTACATCCTTCGCTCGATGCTCTATCAACCTACGAATATGACCCGGAGGGGAACTGGACAAGGAAGACAACCCGCCGGGGCGGGAGTTCTCAAGAATTGGAACGAATCGAAGTGACAGAACGGATGATCGAGTACTATTAGTACTATAGCCTCGGTCGGTGCCTTCGAAACGGAGGGTCCTGTATGGTACGGCTGGCATTGTTCATGATACTGATCGGCGTTCCGACAGCGGCGCTTGCACATGGGGAACTGCCGGAAAAGCCTGCCATGACGGTCACTGGGCAGGCGCAGATGTCGCTGGCTCCGGACACGGTCTTTGTGACGCTGGGGGTGGAGACGACGGGCAAAACCGTGGCCGACGCACAGCGGCAAAACCATTTTGCCATGAACAAGGTCGCTGAGCGGATGAAAGCGTTGCGGATCGAGCAGGAGCGCATTCAGACCGCCTCGTTCACCGTGTCGCCGCAGTATAAGCCGCCGCCCAAACGCGCTGATGGTCCAGCTGGGCCGCCGGAAATCATCGGCTATGTGGTCAGCAACACGGTCACCGTCGAGGTCCGCGATGTGGATGGGGTAGGGCCGGTGATTGAAGAATCACTGGCCGCAGGGGCAAATCAATTCCATGGCCTTCATTGGACGCTTCGAGACGAACGTCAGGCGAAACTTGAGGCCCTCAGGCTAGCGGCATTGAAGGCACGGGACAAGGCGGCGGCGTTGAGCGAGGCCTTGAAAGTAAAACTGATTCGGCTGCTGAGCGCCAATGAAGAGAGCCATGTCGTGCGACCGGTGCCGAAATTGGGGCGTTCTATGATGGCCATGGAAGCCGCTGGAGGTGAGACGCCGGTATTTTCAGGCGAAATTAAGGTGGATGCCACAGTAACCCTCATTTACGAGATCGGTCAGGAGTAGGACTGGAGTTTTTTCCAAAAGTTTCTGGATCTTTCCCCAGGGGACCCTTTTATTGAGACTTGATATGTTGAGATCATCTTAGAAAACGGCAATGGAAACATTGCCAAATCCAAGAGAGGAGCCCGCTTTCCGAAAGGGAGGTGGGCTCTTTTGGTTTTCACACCTCAAGCTTACCCCCACCCTTCAGATAAACCATCGCCGTCCTTTCTTCCGGTAGGGGCGGAGGTTGATGGGCCTCCGACTGCGCGCTCCGACGAGCACCGTCTTTCTGACAATATGATTGGTGGTGTGCACGTCGGGCGAGCCAGGGAAGGCCAACAACCTTCGGCCCATCCTCCACCCTTTACAAAAATTCCGAACACTGTACAATAGCCGAAATTTTTCTGACCCCGTTCTCATTCCTCTTTCATTCTGCATCCTTTCACGTTTCGTCTCTCGTTTCGTCGGACGACGTCACCAGCACCTCCACCTGTCTGAAAGGGGGTCCGTATGGCTCTTTTGCCGACCACCGCTCGTCCATCGTGCGTGCTCGGAACGCCGGCATGTCCTCACTGCAAGGATACGGCGCTCGTTCCCAATGGGGGGTTTTTGACCTGTCCGACGTGCAGCCTGGCGATCACACGGCAGGCGCTGCTGCAGGAGGCGGTCGAGCCGTGTCTCTCACTCGAGTCTCCGTAAATGCGATCTGATATCGGTGTGTCAGCCGCCATCGCGGCGCTCCTCGCGGCAGTCTTCTTCATCGACGTCCGCACCGGTCTCGGCTTCACTCCCTGGCTACTGTATGTTCTTCCGCTTGGTTTGACCTATTGGATGTCGTGGCTCTATGCCCCTCTGGTGGTCGCCGCCATCTGCATCTTGTTGATGTACGTTGGTTATGGCCTCTCTCCACCGCTAGTGCCTGCTCCAATCGCCTTTACGAATCGGTTGTTTGGAACGGTGACTTTTCTGGTGTTGGGGGGGTTGATTCTGGCCTATCGACTGTTGGCTCGCCGACTGACGCTTCTCAGCGATCAATTGCGCCAGGA
>JBKPKC010000133.1:0-9899 GCA_046765595.1 Nitrospirota bacterium | reverse complement strand
GAGCCTGCTTGCGCTGTCCGTACTCGTCCATTGGACATCGGCCTTTGCGCTCGACTGGGTGCCGACCGAGGAAGAACTGGCCAAGTACCGTAAAAGCTGGAATCCGCCCACTCACGGCACCTCCTTTGCCTCGAACGCTGACGTCACTCGGCAGGGTCAGTGGTTTGTGCGCGCCTATGTCCAGGGCATGATCGGATCCGGCGAGTCACAAAAGAATTCGTCGTCCCAGACAGTCGCCACTCCCTTCAGCCCTGATGCCGTAGTGCCGGCCGTCACCTTGTATTACGGCCTGACCCGTCACGTGATGGCTGGAATCGGCGTCTCGGCGGTCTATTGGAGTTCAAGCACACCTGAGCCGGACGGACGGACGTCCGGAGCCGGAATCGGCACGACCAATCTGATTCTCAAATACCGGCCGACCGTGCAGGATCCCGATTCCTGGAAACCATCCGTGGCCATCTACAGCCGCTTGTCCCTCCCGACCAATAAATGGTTCGGTACGCCGGAAATTCCAGGTGGATTCACGCCTCTCTCGCGTGTCCCTTCGAGCCGCTTCGGAGCATTGGCCGTGACGGAGGGCCTCCTCGTCCGAAAAAACTTGGCACCATTCCGAATCACGGGCAATGTGTACTACTCGTACAATTTCCCGGGATCGGGTTCAGAACCGGGCGTCACCGTCTATGGAGGGGATTTGTTCAGTACCCACCTGTCGGTCGAGCACGTCCTCAACGAGCGCACCGGATTCGGCTATCTCCTGGAAATGACGACGCTCCAACAGTTCAACAGCAGGCTCGATGGCCATGCGGTCAATACGACTCCGGCGACATTTTGGCTCGTCGGCCTGCAGCCGGGTCTCGAATACACGTTTGCTCGGTACGAATCGGGTGCGAAGCTCGTCGGCGCCATCGGCGTCATGTTCACGGTGGCAGGGCAGGACGACATCCGGGCGATTTATCCGAACATTAGTTTCAAGTACTTTTTCGAGCAAAACTGACGTGGATCAAGGAGGTGCCGCATGCCGACCATGGATCTGATCACGGAATACGTTATTCGCTACGGGTTTCAAGTGTTGGGAGCGGTCCTGGTCTTTACCATCGGTGCGGCCATCGCCCGATGGACCGGGAAGCTCACGCAACATTGGCTCGAGCGGCACGACATGGAGCCGCCGGTTCGCATGCTGCTGGTCAAATTCACCCAGGTCGTGATTCTGGTGTTCACCGTGATGGCGGCGCTGGGTCAATTGGGAGTGCAAATCGCGCCCCTGCTGGCCGGCATCGGCGTGGCCGGTCTCGGCGTCGGCTTGGCGCTGCAAGGCGTGCTGAGCAACGTGATTGCGGGCCTCTCGATTATTTTCACGAAACCCTACCGGGTGGGCGAACACATTTCGCTGCTCGGAGTGCAGGGCGATGTCCTCACGATCGATCTGTTTTCCACGACGCTGATGCATCCGGACCGCTCGCGAGTGGTCATTCCCAACAGAAAGATCGTCGGCGAGATCCTTCACAACTTCAGCACTATCCGGCAGCTGCACCTCACGGTGTCGGTGGCCTATGCCACGAATCTGACTCAAGCGCTCGCACTCGTTCGTTCGATCCTGGCGTCGAACGCCGGCGTGCTCAAAGACCCGGCGCCAGCGGTCGGCATCTCCCAACTGGGAGATTCGGGCATCACTATCTCGATCGACCCCTGGGTACCGGTGGCTGATTATGGAAGGGTCCAGGGGGAGCTGAATCAAGCGCTTGTCGAGCGTTTTCATTCGGCCAGCATTCAGATTCCGTATCCTCAGCACGAGGTGCGCTTGCTGTCGCCTGCCCAAGCCGGCTGACATCGTGGGGCAGATCACTAGATAATTCCCCAGGGCCATTCGAGCTGACACGATCGTACGATTCCCTGCGTCCCGGGACGATCGTATAATTCTTTGCGTCCAATGAGTTGACATTGCACAGGGTTTCAAGGTTCCCCTTGAGGACCCATGACACCGCAGTGCAGGCAAACGATCGTTCGGGCCTTGGGTCCATTGTTTCATCCCGCCCACCTGCTCTATCTCATGGTTGATGACCGCCGCTCCTGGAAATCCTTCCCCGATTGGGTCTCGTCATTTCGTCCGGGGCATTCGTTGTTGCGGAAACCCATGCCGTGGCTTCCGTTTGTCGCAACGAATTGGCTGCGGACATATCTTCAACCACACATGAAGGTGTTCGAATACGGCTCCGGGGCTTCCACGATCTACATGGCAAAACTGGCCGGCAAGCTGTTCACCGTGGAGCACGATGCGGCTTGGCATACAAGGGTCTCAACGGCGTTGATGCAGCACGGCATACGAAACTGTGTGTACCAGCTCCGAGAGCCGTATTTCGAGAAGCGGGGAACTTCCCTCATCCCCGATCCAAGTGAAAAGGAGAATCCCGGCGTCAATTTCGAATCCTACGTTACAGCAATCGACGAGCATCCCGATCACACCTTCGATCTTGTCCTCGTGGATGGACGGATCCGACATGCCTGCATGGAACATGCCTTACCCAAAATAAAGGTCGGCGGCTATTTGATGTTGGACAACGCCAATGATTTGCGGCTGGTTGACTGTCTCGCACTCATGCACTCGTACGAGAGGATCGACCTTCATGGGATTGCGCCCGGGTGGCCACCGGCACGATGGACCACGTCCGCATGGAGAATAGACCGCGTAGAGCCGCGATCTGACACGAAACCAATGAGTGTCATCACCACCTGCCTACCCGTCTGAGCCGCCGCGCGGCGACGACTTTGCTCATTGCAATCCTCCTAATTCCGCCCGTATCATCGTTGCATGAACTGCACGAAATGTAAGACCAAAGCGGTCATCAAAATTCCCCGTCACCATGCCGCCTTCTGCAAAACCTGCTTTACGAGCTTTGTCCATGATCAGGTGGCGCGGGCGATCAAATCCGAACGGATGTTCGGGAAAGATGACCGCGTGCTCGTGGCGGTCTCAGGCGGGAAAGACAGCTTGGCCTTGTGGGATATCTTGTTGAAACTCGGGTACAAGGCCGACGGCTTCTACGTTCATCTTGGAATCGGACACTATTCGCACCGTTCGTCCCAGATGGTGCGCCACTATGCCGATACCGTGGCCGCCCCTCTCGGCGCAGCACTCCACACGCACACCGTCGAGCAGGAGGAAGGGGCCGGCATCAAGGAACTTGCGCAGTTGGTCCATCGCCCGACCTGCTCAACCTGCGGCACCATCAAACGCTATCAATTCAACCGCGCCGCAGTCGAACAGGACTATGACGTCATGGCGACGGGCCATAATCTCGACGATGAAGCGGCACGCCTGCTCGGCAATGTGCTCCATTGGCAAGAGGAGTATTTGGAAAAACAAGGCCCGACCTTGCCTGCATCAGTCGAGGGATTCGCCAAAAAGGTGAAACCGCTGTACCGGCTGTCCGAGCGAGAGCTCGCCGCCTATTGTGTCCTGCACAAGATCGAGTACATCGTCGATGAATGTCCGATGGCCCAAGGTGCCCGCACGCTCCTCTATAAGGAGGTGCTCAACCGGCTGGAAACCGAATCGCCGGGGACCAAGCAATACTTTTACTGGGGCTTTTTAGAAAAGCAGCGCGATAAGCGGTCCTCTGCAGCCGCGATGACTGAGAAAGATCAGGCTCTTCTGCATCCTTGCGCCGCCTGCGGGCAACCGACCACCGCAGAGACCTGCTCGTATTGTAAACTGATGGCGCGTGCCAAACGGGAAGTACCGGGCTAAATAAGGGCGCATCGCTGAATCCGGCGTCCCGTGCCGGGTTGATCTAGCTTTAATCGTTGTTATTTCGAGAACGCATGGCAACGACTCCGCGCGATTTCTACCAAGTGCTTGGCCTCCCACGCACTGCCTCGGCCGACGACATCAAGAAGGCCTATCGGCGCCTGGCTCGCCAATATCATCCCGACCTCCATTCCGGCTCGAAAAAGACCGACATGGAGAAGAAGTTCAAAGAACTCAACGAAGCCAATGAAGTGCTTTCCGATCCGGACAAGCGCAAGAAATATGACCAATACGGCGCCCAATGGGAGCAGGCCGAGGCCTTTGAAAAGGCACGGCAGCAAGCCGGCGCAGGCGGCCAAGGATTCCGCTGGGAGCAGACGGGCCCGGGCGGAGGTGACTATAACAGCGAGGCGTTCTCAGACATCTTTGAAAACCTGTTCCGCGGAGGTGGCGGCCGTACAGGCGGCACTCGCGGCTTTTCAATGCCCGGCGAGGATCTCGAGGCTGAGGTTGAGCTCACGTTGCGCGAGGTCCTGACCGGTGTCACGAAACGGGTCAGTTTGCGGGAGCCGATCCCCTGCCCGACCTGTCAGGGCAGCGGGACGCTGCGCGGGAGGACCTGTCCGACTTGCCATGGGTCCGGCTCAACGACGGAACTGAAAACCATCGAAGTCAAAATCCCCGCTGGCGTTCAGGAAGGTACCCGCGTGCGCGTCGGAGGGAAAGGCCAGCCCGGATCGAACGGCGGAAAACGCGGCGACCTGTATCTCCACGTCACCATCAAACCCGACCCGATCTTTCGCCGCCAGGGCAGCGACATCCATGTGACTTTGCCGGTCTATTCCTGGGAAGCGGTCCTGGGCGCTGAAGTCATGGCTCCGACATTGACCGAGCCGGTGAAGGTGAAGGTGCCGCCGGGAAGCAAGGCAGAGGGCAAGCTCAGGTTGAAAGACAAGGGGCTGCCGTCGGCGGGAGGCGGCTATGGGGATTTGTTTTTGAATTTGCACATCGTCGTCCCACCCACCGTCACGGCCGAAGAGTCCGCGCTCTACGAGCGGCTGGCCAAAGGCACGCATCCCGATCCGCGCGCGGAGCTTCTCAGACAAACCCGATCGCGATGACCGCATGACCCCGACCGAATACGGGGTGCTGGCCTTCAGCTCCCTCTTCGTCATTGTCGATCCTCTGGCCACCGTTCCCGCCTTTCTCGCCATGACCTCCCGCTGCACGCTCGTTCAGCGCCTCCGTATGGCGCGCGTCGCCTGTTTCGTCGCCTTCATGATTTTGGGCGGTTTCGCCCTCGCCGGGCAATGGTTGTTCTCTCTCCTGGGAATCACGCTGGCCGCCGTGCAGGTCGCCGGCGCGCTCGTGCTGTTGCTGGTCGCATTGGACATGCTCAGGGCACAGCGATCCCCTGTGCTTGAAACGGCGGCCGAGACGGCGGAAGGCGCTGCAAAGGACGACATTGCGATTACGCCGCTCGCTGTGCCGATGCTCGCGGGCCCCGCCGCCATTTCTACGATCATTCTGCTGGATGCGCAGGCGGCGACGTGGCTCTATCGAGGCGTCCTGCTGGCTTGCGTTGGGCTGGTTGGTCTGGCAAGCTACGGCATCCTGGCTCTCGGCGCATCCGGAGCCAAATGGATGAGCCCCCTGGCGGAAAAAATCATCACACGCCTCATGGGCTTGCTCCTGGCCGCCTTGGCCGTTCAGTTCCTGTTCAACGGACTGAAGGGCGAAGGCGGTTTGTTTGTGCGATAATGTCACGTCAGGATCTCTAAAGATTATCACCAAGGAGGATTCGCATGAAGAAGGGAATGCAGGGAGCGTCTGCACTCGTCATGGCCGGAGCCTTCACGTTGAGCCTGGGCATCGCCAACGTGCTCGCCAACGAACCTGGCTATGGCCATGAGGGCGGTAAAGAGGGATACGGGAGCCGCGGCCACGGCATGATGGGCGGCACGGGTATGATGCACAGCAGCGCCGGGCATTTGATCCGCCATCTCCTCAAGCATGAAAAAGAGATCGGTCTCACCGCCGATCAGGTCACGAAACTCAAAGACATTCAGTTGAACCTCGACAAGACCCGCATTAAATCGGAAGCGGACATTCAGGTCGCCGAACGCGAACTGAAGGCGCTGACCGATGATGAGAAATCCGATCTCAAGGCCATCGAGGCGAAGCTGAAGCAAAGTGAAGACATGCAGGTGGCGTTGCGCATGACCTCCATCAAGACACGCCGGGACGTGATGGCCCTTTTAACACCCGAACAACGCGCCAAGGAAAAAGCTGAGCATGAAAAGATGATGCAGCAACACAAGGAAGGCGGCAGAGCCCATGGCGGCGGCATGCCGAGCGGCATGAATCCGCACGGAGCAGGCATGCAAAGCAATCCCCATATGAGCGGCGGCGGTGCCGCACCGATGCCGCCGTCAGACATGAAGGCGCAGTAACGCGCCTCGACCCGAAGGGAGGTCCCTATGCGCGCACACACTCTGACAGCCCTGTTGACGTTCGGTCTGTTCCTGGGTTCCGGTACGGCGGCCTGGAGCGACGACAAGGAAGGCCACATTGCCGATCTCGTCAAAGACGCGAAGGTGACGGCGGAGCAGGCCATCAAGACCGCGGTGGATAAGGTGCCGGGCACCGTGGTGGAAGCCGAGCTCGAAAAAAAGCACGGCAAGACCGTCTGGGAAGTGGAAATCCTCGGCGCCGACGGCAAGGTCACCGAAGTCCATATTGACGCCGCCGACGGTACGGTCATCGACACGGAAGCGAAGAAAGACAAGCACGAGGAGAAAAAGAAGAAAAAGTAAGGAAGTCATGACGAAAGAATCGAAGTTGAGAAGCCACGATCTGCTCGTCGGTCCAGGGCGGGCGCCGGCCCGGGCCATGTTGAAGGCCGTCGGGTTCACCGATGAAGATCTTTCCCGTCCGCTGATCGGCGTCGCCAACACCTGGATCGAGGTCATGCCCTGCAACTTTCATCTCCGCCGTTTGTCCGAGCGGGTCAAGGCCGGCATTCGGGCGGCGGGCGGGACTCCCATCGAGTACAACACGATCGCCGTCTCTGACGGCATTTCGATGGGCACGGAAGGCATGAAGGCCTCACTGATCAGCCGCGAGGTGATCGCCGATTCGATCGAGCTCGTGGCGCGGGGGCATCTCTTCGACGGCGTCGTGGCGCTCTCCGGCTGCGACAAGACCATTCCCGGAACGGTCATGGCGCTCGCGCGGTTGAACGTGCCGTCGCTCATGCTCTACGGCGGATCGATCATGCCGGGACAGTTCCAGGGCCATGACGTGACGATTCAGGACGTCTTCGAAGCCGTCGGCAAACACGCCTCCGGCAAGATGACCAATGCCGAGCTGAAAGATTTGGAAGACCACGCCTGTCCCGGCCCCGGCGCCTGCGGCGGCCAGTTCACGGCCAATACGATGGCGATCGCCTTCGAGTTTTTGGGGATGTCGCCGATGGGACGCAATGGAGTCCCGGCCATGGACCACCGAAAGGACGACGTGGCGTTCGAATGCGGCAAGCTGGTCATGGAGCTGTTGAAGCAAGACCTCCGCCCGCGACACATCATTACGCGCAAAGCACTGGAAAACGCGATCGCCGCCGTGGCGACCACCGGCGGTTCGACCAACGCCGTGCTGCATCTGCTCGCCGTCGCCTACGAAGCCGGAATTAAGCTCAGCATCGACGATTTCGACCGGATCAACCGCAAGGTTCCGCTGCTCGCCGATTTGAAGCCGGGCGGCCGGTTCACCGCCGCCGACCTCTATGCGGCAGGCGGTACGACACTCGTCGCGAAACGCCTGCTCGACGCCGGCCTGCTGCACGCACATCAACCGACAGTGACGGGACGGACGATCGGCGAAGAGGCCAAGGAGGCGGTGGAGACGAAGGGGCAGCAAGTGCTGCGGCCGCTCACGAACCCCATGAAAGCCACAGGCGGCCTCGTGATCCTCAAAGGCAACCTGGCGCCCGAGGGCTGCGTCGTGAAGGTGGCCGGCCATTCGATGATGCGCTTCCGCGGACCGGCCAAGGTCTATGAGCGGGAAGAAGATGCGTTTGTCGCCGTAAAGGCCGGACAGATCAAGGCTGGCGATGTCGTGGTCATCCGCTACGAAGGCCCGTCCGGCGGTCCGGGCATGCGCGAGATGCTCGGGGTCACCGCCGCGATCGTCGGTGCGGGATTGGGCGACTCGGTCGCGCTCCTTACCGACGGCCGGTTTTCAGGCGCCACGCACGGTCTCATGGCCGGCCATGTCGCGCCCGAGGCGGTGCGAGGCGGACCGATCGGCGCCGTGAAGAACGGGGACATGATCGTCTTCGACATTCCCAAGCGTCAGCTGAACGTCGAGCTCTCCGCGAAAGAGATGACGGCGCGGCTGAAGAAGGTCAAGATGTCGGTCCCCCGCTACACATCCGGCGTCATGGCGAAGTATGCCCGGCACGTGTCCTCGGCCTCCGAAGGCGCGGTCACGAGCTAGCGGATGCTGTGACGGACTTTTCCAGCCAGACCGTCAGCACCGCAGTGACGGCATCATCGTGGCTATAGTGATGCAGGTAGGTCAGGGCCGGCAGTGCGCGCTCGATCTCTTGGCTGACCGAACAGGCTTCTCCCCTCAAGACAAATCCCGTCTTCTCGAACAACCGCATCCATTGTGATTTCCTTAACCGGTTCACGTAGGAGCTGCGGTTCCATTTCATGAGCGTCCAGAGCCATTCAGGATAGCGAAGACACTCAAACAGGCGCAGCGGTGGCGGCGGCTGATTCCCATAGTGGGTGTGGTCCGCCAGATCGATATGTGTGACCAGGGTGCCTCCAGGACGCAACACGCGGAAGCACTCCTGCACCGTGATCTCCGGATAGCGGAGATGTTCGAACGCGGTGTGCGACCAGATGGCGTCGAATTGTCCGGAATCAAACGGCAATCGTGTCCCATCGTACAACCGGTAATCGATGTCTTTTTGCGCCGCCTGCTCGGCCGCCACATACTCCGCCACGTCGACGGCTGTGCCGCTCTTGGCCCCTGAGGCGAGCGCTTCCTCCAGCACCTCCAGCGTATGTCCGGGTCCGATTTCCAGAATGTCCTTCCCGACGACCGACTGAAACCGGCAATACAACCCGAAGACCTCCCGTGCCCTCGCACGATCGCCATTCAAGCCGGTGCCATGGTAACGGGCGGCAAACCTGGCGATGGGAGGTATGCCGATCACGAGGTTTTGCAGTATTTCGAAGAGGACGAGCATCGAACACTCACTCCTCAATAATACACAACTGTCCGTTGGCGGCCGACGACCGTCTCGGTCAGGGCAGTCGACCCGTCTTTCTTCGACCAGCGTTGAATCGTCTCCTTGATCCAGTTCCCCGCCGCGTCGAACTCATAGCTGACGACCGATTTGCGCAGGTGCGATTGACGAAGATACTCGGTCGTTTGTTCGATGCGGTGTCCCAGCTGATCATAGCGGTATCGATCCGTCCGCAGACGCTGCCCGTCGCTGCCGTAGAAACGGCCTTCGTTGAGCCGGTCCAGCGGATCATAGTGATAGGTCGCCTCGAGCACCAGCCGTCTCTGAAAATAGCGGGCATGATAGAGAAGGTTGCCGCGCGCATCGAACAGACTTTTTTCCGCGACCCCTTGGGCGGTCACCATGAGTTCTTCCGAAAGCCACCCTCTTCGGTCGTAAGAGGCAAATTCGGCCTCGACGAAGCTCCCGTCATCGGTCACCGCGACATGGGCGGAAGGCCTCCCCTCGTCGTCGACGCCATACCGGAACGTCTTCCGATAGGCGACGGCGCCGTCCGGATCGAACGTCGCTTCTTCGATCAGCCGACCGCCCGCGTCGTATTCATAGGCGTAGCGCACCGCACCGATCTGGTTGAGCGGTTGCAACTCGAGCATCGTCAGACGGCCCTCGCGGTTGAATTGATGAGTGGTCGTCAACTGAGGATATCTGGTGACCACCGTGCGGACGTGGCCGTGCAGATCGAATCGCTCCAGGTCGGTTTTCGCCGCCGAAGGACCAGCGAGATAGAGGCCGCACCCAAGGACAAGGGCGGCGCAGAAAAAGCGACGGCGGCGCTGGATCGTCATACGGCCACGGAGCCGGACACGAATCAGCGTCCCTTCATCCGCCCGCGCA
>JBKPKC010000132.1:0-11893 GCA_046765595.1 Nitrospirota bacterium | reverse complement strand
GAATGAATCTGGTCTCCGGTTCGCAGACGAGTTCGTGCGGCATAAGGTATTAGACCTTATCGGCGACTTCTCTCTCTTGGGGTTACCGTTCATCGGCCATCTCATTGCCGATCGATCGGGACATGCCTTACATACGCGCTTGGTGAAGCAGATTCTTGATCACCCTGAATGCTGGGTGCTGTTGAATGCCGATCACACGGTCTCCACAGCCGAAGTCAGCCCCGTGCTCTCGTCTCCCTCTGCCAGACCCTCAACATCCGTCGCTCTCCAAGCTTCCTAAGCGACTCCAGCGCAGTTCCGTGCTCGAGAATTCAAGCAGCACTCTGCTTTGACAGGTTTATTGTTGTGGGATCCAGGAAGAATCGATAACGTCGGGAGCGAGTGGCCTCGCCCCCGGCGCTAGAATCGAGGCGGGTCTTACTTCTTTTTCTTCTTCGCAGCTTTCTTCGTCGCCAAGACTCTCACCTCCCTTCGGAACACAATCGTCCGTATAAGGTCGAAATTGTCAAATCGCGTGCCCCAGGAGTTCTTCGGGGGCCTCGAACGTGTTCGGCCCCACTTTGCGAAAGCGCTTGTCGCGCTTCAGCGATGTCGCCACAGACGTGAGCGGCGTCTTGCCCTTGATTTGCAGGCCGCCCTCGACCAAACGCTGAACGAGCTCCTTGGCATGCATGGCGCGGTTCGCCTCACGCAACACCTGATAGGCCGCTTCCGGTACGCTCTTCCCGGCATATTTACTCCGTCCTAAAAGAATTTCACGTGATTGATCGGTCACATCGACAGGAAGAAATCGGGCCCCCTTCTCATCGGTGATGAGTTGAGTTGACAGAGTCGCGAGCTTGGCCTTATCCGCTTCCACGCGGTGTAAGGTCTCGGCGAGTTCCAAGTATTTTTTGATCGTGGCGATTTCGTCGTCGAGCCGGCGGCGCTTTTTTTCGAGTTCGTGCAGTCGATTCTTGTAGGCGTTGATGCGCTGTTCAAGGCCGACCAAAATATCGGTGAGCTCTTCCAACGACACTCTCCTGCGAAAGCATGCTTGCTTTATATGCTTGCTTGCGCGACAAGTCAATAGCATCGGCGAAGAATATGGCTTGCGTGCCGAAGCGTACATGGAAGAGACACATTTCCTGCGTGATAAAATCGCCGGAGTATGTCACTCGATCTCACGAAGAATGAACTGCTCTCGGTCGCCGTGAACGCCGCAAAAGACGCCGGCGGCATTTTATTGAAGTACGCCCGATCGGGCTTTCATGTTGAGCACAAAAATCCAATCAACTTGGTGACGGACGCGGACCACGCCGCGGAACAGTGCATCATTGATTGCATCGCACAGCGCTATCCCAGCCACCGGACGCTTGCCGAGGAGCGGGGCCTCAATGCGAACCACTCGTCGCCTTATCGATGGATCATCGACCCCTTGGACGGGACCACGAATTTCGCTCATGGGTTTCCGGCGTACGCCATTTCTATTGGCATCGAATATCGTGGCGACCCGCTGATCGGCGTCGTGTACGACCCAACGCGTGATGAATTGTTCACTGCCGAAGCGGGCGGCGGCGCCTTCTTAAACGGCCGGCCGGTCGCCGTCTCCCACACGGGACAACTCGACCTGGCGCTCTTGGTGACTGGTTTTGCCTATGACATCCGTGACACTCGGGACAACAATCTCGATCACTTCGCCCGCTTCGCCTTAAAAGCTCAAGGGGTGCGGCGCACGGGAAGCGCTGCACTTGATCTCTGTTACGTTGCGGCCGGACGGTTCGACGGATTCTGGGAGGTGAAACTGAGTCCCTGGGACATGGCCGCGGGAGTGGTGATCGTCCGGGAAGCCGGAGGCCGCATCACGGATCTCCGGGGGAATCCCCATTCAATTCATCAACCGGAAGTCGTCGCAAGCAATGGCCGGATCCACGACGAAATGCTCGCAGTCCTCCGCGAAAACCTCCACTCCTAGCAACACCCGCACCTGGGCACATTTTGCCGATGTACAGCGCGATTCCGCGTGCGCTATGATGAAGCACGAACAAAGGGGGCACGTGCATATGGCTACTTCAACACCTCCGTCGGGCTCATCCAACGGCAATCCTCATCCCGCCGGAGCCGAGACGACCTCATGGGACGTCGAGCTGCTTCGCGTGCTGGTCAGCCGGAAAGGCTCCCAGGTTGAGGCCCAGTGGGCCATTCACCCACAGCTCAAGCAAGATTTACTGCCGCACGAATGGCAGGAAGTCACCGACCTCATGGTCAAAGTGTCCGCCATCGTCGGCAGTCGCTTCACTCAGGTCTTGTCTCACGCCGACCCCGAGCCCTCCAACAACGACTGATCACTCTCGCACGGTCAATTCACATTACAACAGGGGTGGCGCATGGACACGTACTATCATCCGCATGATCTAGGCAAATTTGCCGACATGGGCAAAGGGAATACGGTCCTCTGGGACAAATTCATGTCCTATTACAGCGCGGTGTTTGCCGAGGGCGCGCTGACCGAACGGGAAAAGGCGCTCATCGCCTTGGCCGTCGCACACACCGTACAGTGTCCCTACTGCATTGATGCGTACACGCAGGCGTCATTGGAGAAGGGGTCGAACCTGGAAGAAATGACTGAAGCTGTGCACGTGGCCTGTGCCATCAGAGGCGGCGCGTCACTGGTCCATGGCGTGCAGATGCGCAATGTGGCCGAGAAGCTGTCCATGTAGCGATACATGAGGGCAGGGAAAGTCTCAACGCCAAGACGTACGCATTTTTGAGCAATCCTGCTAGAGATGCGGGTGCTCTGGAATGGCGAGCGTAAAGTACTTCCCGCGCTCTTCGTAGAGCACGCGCCTTGAGGTGAGGTCAGCCAGCACCGGTTCCGGTTGCGCTCCATCGGCAGCGGGACGTTCGCAGAGAGCTGCACGAATCTGATCGAGCGTCTTCGGCGATTCGTTGCACATCTCGATCAGACTGGCCGCCAATCCATCGTAACGTCGTCGGGCCGGGGCGCTCGGATTCCTGCCGTCGTACACTGTCACATATCCCAGCGCTTTTGAATAATAAAGAAACGGCCGATCATTGGAGGCATGCAGCCGCTGCCAACCCTCGACCGCCGATACGAGTTCCTGATAGATGTGCGGATCAACCGGCCACTTGTCCAATTCGTACTCGAAATCGTACGCGATCTTGTTCAAGTCGACCTGCCTGGCATCGTATACATACTGATACGCCAGCCCCGGGCCGGTCATCCGTACGCCATAGTCATGGGGCCTCGCATAGTAGGGGCTGAACCGTTCCAGCCAGAATTTCCCCGTGGCCTCGGGCGGCTGTAAATGAAGCAAGGACGGAATCAGGTCGATTTGTCGCAAATAGTCGTCGTTCGTTTCTCCCGGAAAACCCAGCAGGATGTTCCAGGACACTGTAATTCGATAGTAGTAACTCCATTTCAGACACACGATGTTTTGCATCGGCGTCACGCCCTTGTCCATCGCCTTGAGCTGAGTGACGCTCAAGCTTTCAAGGCCGGGCTGCATGCATTTCACGCCCCCCAGCGCAAGCGTTTTGATCTGCGGTTTCTGCAGATTGCTCTTCGTCTCGATGAAGACATCGAGGTCGCAGTGGTCCGCGGCGAATTTTCCAAACAACTGATCGATGTATTTCATGTCAATGATGTTGTCGACCAGCCTGAAGCGGGCCGTGTCGTATCGATGGGACAAATACGTCATCTCGCTCGCCACCTGCTCGGGCGACTTGGCTCGAAACTTCATGCTTTGCGCATTGAGTCCGCAGAACGTACAGTGGTGCTTTTCTCCCCACCAACAGCCGCGCGAGCCCTCATAGAGAAGAATGCGGTCTAACCCCTGCGCCGCATCCCCCAGTTCCGCCAGCAGATGGTAATAATCGTCATAGTCGGGCGGACCCGTTTTCGCGAATTCGGTAAAGAGAGAGGGATTCGGCGTCAATCTGATCTGACTGTTCTGCCGGAACGCCACGCCGGGCGGAACTTCGCCTGACCGTCCGGCCAACACCTGATGAGCCAGGGCTGGAAACGCCACTTCCCCTTCGCCCACGACCACATGATCAATGAATGGAAACGCCCTGAAATATTCCAACCCCATCTCGCCGTCATAGTTCGCGCCGCCGAAGACGATCGTCACATCGGGGTAGAGATCCTTGATCAACTTGGCCATCGTCAGGCTGGCTACGTTTTGATCAAAGGTCGACGTAAAGCCGATCAGCTTGTACCGGCTCCAATCAATGTCGGTCAGCGCCCACGTGAGGAACTGTGGCGCGACCTTCGTCGCCATGTCTTCGAAGTAACCGATCGGGCGTCCGCTCTGCCGGGCGACCTGTTCGAACACGGGTTTAAACACGCGAGGATATTCCGCCCGCTTCGGGTTCTCACGGAACAGCAGGTAAGAGAAGAGCCATTCGCCGAAGAGCGCTCGCTTTTCGCAAATGAGCTCATACAACGGCACGCCGATCTTGTGCGCAAACCGGACGTTGAGGTGATGGCAGTCGACAGGGATGCCCTGCGATTTGAGCAGCGCGGACAGCGTGCCGAGCTGAATCGACGGATATTTGGAGAAACTGAACGGCATGTTGACGAGCGCCACCCGCGCCTCGCCACGCGTATGCTCGTTGGAAGGGGTCTCGTAGTTCACGCCGTCGTCACCCGCCTGCCATGGTCCGAAACGGCTCAAATTCCCGATCGGCCTTGGCCGCCAGGTAGAAATCGCTCTCGGTCAAGCCATTGATCTTATGCGTCCAGATCTCAATCTTACATTTTCCCCAGGACAGGTAGAGATCGGGATGATGACCTTCGGCTTCGGCGATAGCGCCGACTTTGTTGACAAAGGCCAACGCCTGCGCAAAATCCTTAAACGTGTACAGCCGTTCGAGGTGTCCTTGGCCGTTCAATGCCCATCCGCGGCCTAATTCCTTTATTAACGCTTCCTTGCGATCGTTCGGCAAGGGCGGCACACTCCCCCGGCAAGGAATACATTTGTTGTCTGCAAGAGCCATGGAGTCCTCCTAGGTTGGGACGGACTGGTTATTCTACGGGGGGCCTTAAGACAGAAACAAGGCGGCAGGCGCTACTCGGACTCGTCAGGGACACCGCCTGATTTCGCGAGATCGTCCACTTTGACCTTGTCCGGATTGAATTTGGTCACGGCCTGCGTCATGCGGTCGAAGGCGTCATCAAATGCGAGGGGAGGGGCCTCCTTGGGACGGAACCGGAGAGGATTGACGCGGGCGACCACAAAGCTTTTTAGATACGGACTTGTCAACCCTTTCGCTTTCAGCGCCTCGACTTGCTTGACCACGGCATCGTCCAGATCCAGAACCCGCCGCGCTCGTGACCGCCGCGACTCAATCGCCGTCGACAAGGGAGCCTTGAAAAACTCTTCCACTCGCTTTAACACCGGATGGTAGGCACCTCCGCTGAATCGCGGTCGTTCTTCATAACACAGTCCCAGCGTGATCAGTGCAGGCTCTTCGAACTCCAAGGCGTATGTCTCTTCATCGGCCTCGCCCAACTGTAGCAGCTCCTTGTACATGCGTATCACTTCGAGGGATTTTTCGCGGAGATTGTGAGCCTTCTCGGTATTGAGCGCCAAAATTTGATATGCGGCGGCCGGTTCAGGAACGACGAGCGACACGATGCTCTTAGCCCCTAGCGTGCGCATGGCGGAGAGGCGATGGTGCCCGTTTGGGGTCCAATACCTTGCCGTCTGTTCCTTTTTCGGCACACGGACAGAAATGATCGGGTCAAGAAACCGACCGAGTTTCCCAATGACCGCTTCGAGTTTCCTGACATGCGTCTCGGACAGGTTCCGCTGATAGGGGGTCGGCTCGACCAGGGTGATCGGGAGCGCCGCAAAGACCAACCAATGACCGCCATAGGGCTCGCGATAGACGGATAGGACCTTCCCCCCGTCCTCTTCAATTGCCCGGTGGAGTTCCGCCACCTCGCCTTGCGGCGCAGCCGATTGCAGCTCGGTCGCGATCAAGCCGGTTGACTGGCCGGCCGGCTTTCGTCTCCGACGCGTGCCCCCCGCAGGGGGGTTTTTCTTCGCCTTCTCAGCCACCGGCGGATATGGTAGGAGAGTCGGCCGACAAAAGAAAGGCCTCGGACGTGCTTTCCTCGAGCCCTCGTGTCGATACCATCGGCTGGTTTACGGCGAGCTGCCTCCTGATCAGCAACATCATCGGCGGCGGCATCTTCACGACAAGCGGCCTGATGGCCAGGGACGTCGGCGACCCGCTCATGCTCCTGATGCTCTGGACCGTCGGCGGGCTCTTTGCGATCGGAGGCGCCATGGTCTATGGGGAACTGGGTTCCCGGCTCCCTCAGGCCGGCGGCGACTATGTGTACTTACGGGAAGCGTATGGCCCCCTCGTGGCATTTCTCAGCGGCTGGACTTCATTCACGATCGGCTTCGGGGCAGCCGTCGCCGCTTCAGCGATCAGTTTCTCCGCCTATGCCTTGAGAGTTTTCCCTCTCACCGACGGCAGCGGCTGGCGGGCCAAAGGACTGTCACTTGCGCTGCTTTGGCTGGTGACGCTCGTTCATTGCGGGGGACTGGCGGGCGGCGGCCGATTGCAACGCGTCATCACAAGCACCAAGGTGTTGGCGATCGGGGTGCTGATTCTGGGCGGCTTGTCCGCCGGCGCCGCCCACTGGGAATGGCTGTCGGACCGGGCGGCCGTCGCACCTCCCAAGGCGGGCTCTCTCGCCGTCGCATTCGTAATTGTCATCTATTGTTACCTCGGATGGAATGTTGCCGGCTTCATTGCCACCGAGATCGCCGATCCTCGGCGTATGCTGCCGAGAGTGATGATCGGCGGCACGGCATTTGTTGCGACGATCTATGTGCTCCTCAACCTCGTGTACCTGTCCGCCTTGTCCATCACGGACTTGGTCGAGGAACCAATCGTGCCGGTGGCTGAAAAATCCGCGGCGGCCTTGTGGGGACCGAACAGTGGGCAGTTGGTCGCCGCCTTGCTGTGCCTCTCCATCGCCGGAGCGGTCAGCGCCATGACGTGGGCAGGCCCCCGTGTGTATTGGGCGATGGCGCAGGATGGTCTCATTACACCCTGGCTGGCGCACCGTAATCCCGACACGGGCGTACCTGCACGAGCCATTCTGTTTCAAACCTCATGGGCGTCGGCGCTGATCGTCAGCGGCACGTTCGAGCAGCTTGTCATCTACAGTGGAATGGTCCTGGCAGTATTCATGGGATTGACTCTCTCAGCGATTTTTCCGCTCCGCTCCAGACATCAACACACAAGCCCTGCTTATTGGAGCCCATGGTATCCGGTATTGCCGGCTCTGCTCGTGTTGGGCTCGGCATTGGTCGTCGGCTCGAGTGTGCTGGAGAGGCCGGCGGAAGCGCTCTATGGAGCGGCGACAATCTTCGCGGGACTGCCGTTCTATTTTTATTGGAAACGCAAAAATGCCCGAACCGGCCAGCAGGAGGCTCGATAATTATATGCGAGGGTCGGCCGTATAGTTTTGCGTGTACTCAACCTCTGAGCAGGCAGACAAAGAACGAAAACGTTGGTGAGGTTACGTCTAATAGCTTTACGTCCAGGCATTGAGCGATGCGACAACGATGCGGTGAGGGCGCGTCACGGGAAAACGATTGCACAGCAATCGGTGGGGGGGGTGAGGGAATCACGGGACATTTTCTCGAGCTGGTAAAAATGGCACGGGCGACCTTGCACTATGGTGGGAAGTCGCCCGTGAGTCGGCGCTTAGGACGCCGGAACTGTTATGAAATTGTTGCGGCCCGAACGACCCGCGCGAGCCAGGTCCAGCGAGTTTCCAGTCGTGGGAGACATCGTCAATCCCAGGCGCTTCTGTTCCTCGTGCCGCGTTGATCTCCGACGAAGCAGGCTGATACCCAGTTGGTCTGTGGTGCCTTTACGGCACAGCCAGCGGAGATCCAGCTAGCACGACCGACGAGAAAACCGCCCTCGCATCGGCGGGCCTGACGGGCCAGGTGGAGTCGCGTCGTCCATTGTCCACCCTCCTCTCATAATGAAGTCATCGGGAGACCTGGATGACAGCCGCGCGGTCTGTCCGATCTCTCGCACTTCAATACACCTTCAGGGCCGCAAGTCTCGTCTACGCTCATTAGATGAGCCTGTCAATGGGGACGAAATAGTTTTTTGCATCCAATGCGGCACGCATAACACGTGCCACATCTAAAGATGAGACGGCGGAAAACCCATACACCTAGATTATTTTGAGTTTGGAAAAGTCGACGCCTTTCGGGGCGGGAGGGGTCTTCAGCTTCATGCTCTCGAGCGCATCGACCACTCGATCGGCAATCACGAAGTTGCGGTACCATTTTCGGTTTGCCGGCACGATATACCAGGGGGCTCGCTCGGTACTGGTTGCGGAGATCACATCTTCAAACGCCTTCATATATTTATCCCACAGTTTCCGTTCTTCAAGATCGCCGGAGCTCCATTTCCAACGTTTTTCGGGGTCCTTAATCCGCTCCTCCAACCGTTCTTTTTGTTCCTTTTTGGAGATGTGGAGAAAAAATTTCAGAATGACTGTGCCATTTTCTACGAGCATCTCTTCGAACTCTTTGATTTGACTGAATCGCAGCTTGACGACCTTGTCGGACACCCAGCCGTGGACGCGCGTAATGAGCACATCTTCATAATGCGATCGATTGAAAATCCCAATGAAGCCTTTGCGCGGCACTTCGTGATGCACCCGCCACAGAAAGTCGTGGGCCAATTCCTCATGTGATGGAGTCTTGAACGCCACGACTTTGCATCCCTGAGGATTGACTGCGGACATGACATGCTTAATCGTACCGTCTTTTCCGCTCGTATCCATGCCCTGCAACACGATCAGTAGCGCGTTCCTCCCATTGGCGTAGAGCCGATCCTGCAACCGGCCCAGCTTCAGGACCAGCTTCTCCGTCTCTTCTTTGGCTGCCTGCTTGTCATCATCGTTCTTCTTATAGTCGCCTGTTTCGTCCGGGTCATATTCTTTTAACGAGAAGCAGCTGTCCAGCTTTATCCTGTACCGTTTCATGGAGTTATACCTCTCTGCCGGCTCCGTTGATTCGTTCGTGGGACCTCCGGTGTGACCACTTTTTGCATAGGCGGGTCGACGGCGGTGCGATGAGGTTACGGCTGCTTCGGAACGTCTTGTGCGCAGCGAAAGCCGACGTTTGGATCGTGCTCGGTGGGATCGCCTTTCGTCCGGAAAGAGGAGCGAAGACGGTAGGCGCCGTTGATGTAGGACCCGCCGCGTTGCACTTTAGCGGTGCCTTCCGCAGGACCCTTCGGGTTGATAGCGGGATTCTTGGAATAGAACTCTTCGTCATACCAATCGGTCGTCCATTCATAAAGATTTCCAGCCAGATCGTGGACGCCGTAGGGACTTTTCCCCTTGTCACGGTTCCCGATCGCCGACACCGTGTCCGATCCTTCTTTCAATCCGAAGACCGCATGAGCCGGTGTCGGGGCATCATTGCCCCAGGGGTAGATGCGGCCATCCGGCCCTCGCGCGGCTTTCTCCCACTCGGCTTCGGTCGGCAACCTCTTCCCAGCCCACAGGCAGTATCCGATGGCATCCATCCAATTGACCCAGCGCACCGGTTGGTCCGGACGAACGACAGGAGTCTCCTTGTCGGCGAACCCCCACGGCGGCTCGCTTTGAATGGCCTCGACGAATTTAGCGAACCGTCCGTTGGTGACTTCAAATTTATCGATATAGAAGCTGTCGAGGAAGACCTTATGGATCGGCTGTTCGTCGTCGTCCCCCTTATCGCTGCCCATTGTAAATTCGCCTGCAGAAATCAAGACCATGGGCGCTCCGTCCTTTCCGACCACGTCAGAGGGCGGCTGGGGCATGGTCGCCGCCTTCGGCGGCGTCGTGCCATTGAGGGGATGCGTGGCCTTGGCCGGCGGTTTTGCTGGGGCAGGAGTCGCAGACGGTCCCGGCTCCTTGCCGCCTTCCGGTGGAACAGGAGGCGAAGGCTTAGCCGGTGGTTTCACTTCACCCTCTTGAGCATGTAGTTTGGGAGCGGGTGGAGAAGGCGCTGGACCAGAAGGAGGAACAGGAGATATCTGCGTCTGCGTGGAATCAGGCGGCTTAGGCGCCATCGGCTCCGTCGCCAACGCCGTTCCGAAGAGACTGAGTGCGGTTAGAATCGCCCCCATGCTGTGGAATGACGCCATAGGCTGCACGCACTTGCAGATCGAGTTCCTCATGGAAGCCCTTTAGGGTACTCAAAGAGATGACTATAAATCCAGAGCAACGAGGGGTGCGATTCAGACGGCTTTATGCGTTTGGAGGGAAATCCCTACATGGTCGAGCGAGAGGGGATTACGGTTGTGTTGTGTATCCATACAGCCAACGGGAGGTGGTCTTGCCGATGTTTCTCACGCTATGTACCACGCCCGCGGGAATGAGGAGCTCTTCACCGACTGATGGTTGAACGACTTGTCCGTCAATTTCGAACTCGACCTCTCCCTGGAGAACCATCACGAGCTCATCGACCGCATGCCTGTAATCCTCCCATGTCTGTCCGGGAGGATCTGTCCAGACGTCGCAGCCAAAGCCGCGTGCCCGCCAGTTAGGGCGTACTGAATTGATGTCGACCATATCCAATACTCGACGTTTTCCCGGCAGATGACAAGAGACCATGCCAGAGGTGTTTGTCCCTCCCTACACACGCAAGCAGCGAAGAACGGACGCCTGCGCAAGCAGCGAATGGAAAAAGGACACCGGAGGTTTTGAACTTAAGCCACCCTTACCGGGGGATCCCCAATCTGCACTGGCGGTGCTTCCGGTGTCAGCTTTGATGCTTCGTTGGAGCACTGGCTACGTCCATTCTCGTTATATGCACTGACCGCAAAAAAGTACTGCGTACTGAATTCAAGACCACCAATATCAACGAAGGGTTGGGACACATCGACGGAATGCTCATAACTGCAGGATCCTACCTGTCTGCTCGAATGTTTGCCGAAGTGTACCGTATAAGAGACGCCGCTGTTATCAACGACCGGACTCCAGGATAAGGACGCAGTTGCTCCCCTCGTTTCGTCGCCTCCGCCGCAGCCAATTAACAAGGTGGTGGCGAGTGTTAGGACACAAACAGAAACCAAAGTATTGATCGCGTTCATAGTTACCTTAGAAATCTGATTGGGTGAGAATAGCGGGTGTCACCGATGCTGTAGCAACGTCCAACTGGCAGTAACGCCCGCTCCAACTTTTCGTTTGCTAAAAGCAACCGACGTGCCAAATGTCTAGGTTGAGAATTAGTTGCTTTACCAAAGGAGAGAGAGCGCAAGATATGTAGGTTTCGAAGGTCTCTACATGCAGGAATCGAGAGGAGCTGGGAAATCCGGCTAGCGTTGAACGGTAACCGGATGGGATAGGCGCTTGCTGACCGGCAACGGGAAGCCCGACCCCAGACAATCAAGCCCACAAGACACCACGAAACCGGATGCGTCTAACATCAGGTCAAAGGAGCCGATTTGTCCTATACTGGTCACAGCGAAATCCAAAACAAGATCGAAGGTGCGGTGGTCGCACGCCTGCCTGAGCGATCGTCGCCATGACAAATAATTGGAACGGATCGCATTCGAGCGGCCTTCGAGAGCACATGGAGGTTCACACGCCGGTGCATGAAGCCATAGCGCGAGGCGAAGTTCCTTTCCGGAAAACAGGTGCTTACGCCTCGACCTGCATTCTTAAGTGGGCGCTTGTCTGTGCGCTCGCGGCCTGTTCGGTGCCCAAAGAGCGAGAATCCCTTCCATCTCCCTCGCCAGGACCGCTTGGATGGGAAGTGCCTCCTCTCTTCTCGGCAGCGGCGCTGCTCACGCCGGGATGGCTCAAAGGGCCACACCACTCAGTCCAAGACGAACTGGTGAACGA
>JBKPKC010000131.1:0-4276 GCA_046765595.1 Nitrospirota bacterium | reverse complement strand
GACCTCTTTTTGTTTGAGGTTTCGTTTAAGTCAGTGACCTACAGATTGCGATGGTAGTGGCCTTTGAGGCTTCCCCCAATGGCATAGACTTTCCCTGCCGCTGTGGCTGTCGCTAGTTGGTCAGGGGGCGTCGGCAAGGGCGCACGCGAGATCCACGTGTTGGCAACCGGATCGTAAACCTCCACGGCTGCGCTATTGGCCTTCCCTTCATAGCCGCCGATTGCGTAGAGCTTGCCTTCATGCACGGTCACCGAAAGCGCGCCCCGAGCGGTCGGCATTGATGCACGCTCGGTCCATGCATCGGTGACCGGATCATACCGGTACACCGTGGCAACTGGTCCCCAGACGCTCAATACCGATTGTTTATAGCCGCCGATGACATAGAGGCGGCCGCCCACGACGCCGGTTCCGACATGGTGCAGACCGATCGGCATCGCCGCCTTCGCAGTCCATCGGTCCGTCGAAGGATCGTACTCTTCAACGGCTGGAGTAATCGCAAAGTTCAACACATTGCCCAGGCTAGGCTCCTCGAAGCCCCCCACGACGTAAATCTTCGCTCCGATCGTCGCCGCAGCGACTTCAGTCCGTTTCATCGGCGCGGGCGCCGCCGTCCGCCAGCCGCCGCGATCCTGTGTCTGCGCCCCGAGGACCGGCAAACCCATCAGGCACAGGCTCAAGAGCAAAACGCCCCTTCTCACGGCACTTTCTCGACCGGCTCTTCTATTTCTTCCCATAGCCACGCCTCGAGCAACATATAGCTCACTCCCAACACCACGGGCCCGACGAAGATCCCTACGAGACCGAATGACACCAGGCCGCCGATCACGCCGGCCACGACCAGCAACAGTGGCAGCTGTGCTCCCTTCTGGATGAGGATCGGACGGATCACATTATCGATGGTGCCGACGAAGATCGTCCAAACCAAAAGAGCCGTGGCCCATCCGCTGCTCCCCTGCCAGTACAACCACGCTACGGCCATTAGGAGCACCGGCACCACACCCACCTGCACAACGCCGCAGAGGAACATCAAGGCCGTTAGCAATACGGCGAAGGGCACGCCGGCCACGGCGAGACCGATACCTGCGAGCACGGATTGCCCGATCGCCACGAGGACGATGCCGAGGGCGACGCCGCGGATCGCCTGTCCGGCCAGATGTACCGCACGCTCTCCCCGCGTTCCCGCCAGTCGCCGTCCGAACCGGCACAAGTCCATCGCCGCAATGTCGCCGCGAGCGAAGAGCACCGCCGCGATCAGCACCGTCAACAGAAACTCTCCTGTGACGGCGCCCAGGCTTCCCAACTGCCCGAGCAGCCAGCTCCCGGCCACTCTGGCATAAGGGGCGGCAAGACGGGCGAGTTCCTCCGGACCGGAGGAAGCGAATCCACGCCAGGCCGCGGCGGTTCGCGGACCGACCAATGGTAGGCTTTCCAGCCAGCCAGGAGGTGCAGGCAGGGTGAGCGTTTTCAAGGATTGCGCCCAATCGACGATTTCATCGAGGTGCGCGACGAGGGTGCCGACCGCCAGCGAAAACGGTACGGCAAAGACCAGCAGCAGCGCCAGCGTCATGACGGTGACCGCCAGTCCGCGTTTTCCCCACAGCAGCCCTTCCACGTACTGCATCAGGGGCCACGCCGCAACAACGATCATGGTCGCCCATAGCAGCGACGGCAGAAACGGACGCAGGATCCAGAAGGAGGCGGCAATCAGGCCGACCATGAAAAGAACGGACAGACTGGACCGTGTCAGGTCCCGCTGCGGGGTCGGCGCACCCATCGGCCCGTTCCTCTCAGCACTCACGCTTCGTATTCAGCGGCCACGTCAGGGCTCTTCCTCTTCCACTCGTTCGATCGATTCCTTGATCGCGGCCGTGAACGCCGCCGGATCGGCCAGATCGCGCTCGGTCACCTGAAATTCCGACACCAGCACGCCGTCGCGGTCGACAAGGATGAGACGATAGCCCGTTCTCACGATGACAGCTTAGCCTCGTTCCCATACGGTACGATCGACCGCGATCTATGCGGCTTTGCGGAGAAACGCCTTGTTCGATTGCGGCTTCCGGCCGTGAAACATGAAGGTGACGCCATCCGACTTGAGATCCTGGAGGTGACCGGCTTCCGAGTCGAGAATGTGGAGTTGCTCTCGAAGCGTGACGAGATCCAGATCGGAGAGCTGCTCACCGTGGGTGCGGAGCTTGCGGTACAGCATTTTCCCATTTGAAAGGAATTCGTTGACCAGGCGCTGCATATCCATAGACAAGCCTCCATGTTCATGGTGATGGAGCCGGCGACCAACTTGGTTTCTACTATCTGCCGGTTTTGTCTATGCACAGCCTAGGAGAAACCCTGGTCCATGCCAAGTCGCTTAAAGGGCCTGTGCTTTCCATCGCTTGAGCAGAATGGCTTGCATCCAGCTGCACCAAAGTTGCGGATCCAGACAAGGACAGGCTATGCGGCTTTCATATTCGCGGCGGCAGCTGGGTCTACCATCCGCCCCCGCATTCGCCTACAATTCTCCGCACGACACCGCGCTCTTCACTTCTCACCCGGGAGGACCACTATGCAGACGTATGTCAGCCTCGTGAAGTTCACCGAACACGGTCTTCAAACCATGAAGGATAAGGGGATCGAAAGGGCCGAAATGGTAAAGCAGAACGCGAAGACCCTCGGTGGGAAGCTCATTCAGGCGTACTATTGCCTCGGTGAGTACGACGTGGTCGCCATCTGGGAATTCCCCGACAACAAGACTGCCATGAAAGCCGCAGTGCTCAACGCCTCGCTTGGGCACATTCAGATCACGACTCTGCCCGCGGTGAACCGTGACGAATGGAAAGGGTTGTTGCAGCAGTCGCTCGGGAAAAAAAGATAAGGGAAGCACGATCGCCCATGCAGGTGAAACGCGATGGCGCTATCGCGCTTTCGGGTCCTGCCGTCGACCAGCCCACCTGTCCTCGCACCCCGGGACCCCCGCTGCGGGCAGTTGGGCGCCCAGATCGACGGCACCCGAATCGCGATACCGCCTCGCTTAATCGCGAGTCGCAGAAAAACACTGTCCATCGCCCACAATTGCCCTCCTCCGAAAAGTACGCACTGCGAGCGACTGCAGATGCGGAGGGAAGAAGAAAACAAGAGCGAAGTTATGACTCGCATCCATCTGATGACGAACATCCGCCGGCTCACGATGGCAGGCTCTCTCGTAATCGTGGCTGGTCTCCCGTGCACAGCTTCAGTCAAAGCTCAAGAGGGGCATCAGCATGACCGCATGCCCAATGTCATGGAGTATCTCGATCAGCTCGACCTCCCCGAGCGCGATCAGGATCAGAAACCGACGCAGGTCGTCGATGCCCTGGCGCTCAAACCAGGCATGCAGGTCGCAGACCTCGGCGCCGGCTCGGGCTATTTCACGAGGCGGTTCGTGGAGGCGGTGACGGAAACGGGCAAAGTGTACGTGATCGATATCGAGCCCGACGCATTGAAATACGTGGAAGACAGCCTCGTCCACACCCATCGATCGTTCGAGGCCGAATTCATTCTGGCCCGGCCGGACAACCCGAAGATACCGGTCGAATCAGTCGATCTGATCTTTGTGTGCAACACCTATCACCACCTGGAAGACCGAAGTCGGTATTTTCGCAACGTCAAATCAGCACTCAAGCCGGGCGGACGGATTGCGATCGTCGATTTTTATCACGATGAACGTTCGGGCGAGTTGGGTTTCCCGAAACGCCATCTCGTCGCCCGCGAAACAGTCGTGGAGGAACTGAAGGAAGCCGGCTATCAGTTGGCGAAAGAACACACCTTCCTGCCGAAGCAATACTTCCTCGAATTTGTCATGGATTGAGAGAACCGGCGCGCGACTTGCGGTCCTTTATTGAGCCGAGGGAGCGACTTTCGAAAGGATCGATTTCACCTTGAGCATCCCGGACTTGCCGGAGGTCAGTTCGAAGCGTGCCTCGACGGTGACGACGTCGCGGTCGCGAAGCGCGTTCCTTGCTCCCGAGCAGTTTGCTTTGTACACGGCTTCGATTGAGCCGGTTTCATCCTCGATCGTGAACAACTGAAAACATTTGTTCAATCCACGTCGTATTTTGTGGTTAGACACGGTACCCGTGACCCGCACCTCCTGAGACTGATAGGAGTCGGGATTGTCGATCAATGAGCCCACGTCGTGAACGGTACCCGCCCATGAAACCGTGGCGACTGGGCTAAAAGCCAAGACAATAGCGGCAAACAATGAGAGCGGCCGTGGCATATATGAAATATAGCACCGATCTATAAC
>JBKPKC010000130.1:0-3807 GCA_046765595.1 Nitrospirota bacterium | reverse complement strand
GCGTTGCAGGGCGGCCCTCGAGAGGCCGGTGTCCAGCGGTTTCGACGCTCCATAGCCGACGGCGGTCAATTCGTGCGTCACGCCGTGCGCCGTTAAGTAGTCCCGCACGGCCTCGGCCCGGCGGCGGCTCAGTTCCTTATTATAGTCGGGCGCCCCGAACCCGTCCGTGTGGCCGCCGATCTCGATCGAGGTATGCGGCGCCTGGGTCAGGACGGGGATGAGGCGGTCGACTGCCGCTCGACCGCGTGCGGTCAACGTCGCTTGATTGGAATCGAATTCGATTTGATTGCGGGACAACACATCGTTGACCTTCGTCTGCAATGACACAGCCGGGGCCGGGGCGGCCGCGGCGACGGTGACGGTGATGTGGTCTTCAAGCTGGAGGCCCAGTTGGCTCAACGGAGACACGGTGTGTAGAATCTTGGTTTTCACGGCCTCGGAGGGCACGGTTCCGCTCAAGACCACGTAGCGGCCGTCGATCATCACCGATCGGACGCCTTGCATCTGTTCAAGGACGGGAAGCACCGCCGGCAAGTGCTGCGCCCAGGGGGTGGGACCGATCCGGCCGTCCACGGTGAGCTGATCGAGCACACGTACCTGCGCCGGGTCGTACGCCGTGCGCGCTCGCTCGAGCACCCGCTCGCGGGTCTCCGTATCGGGCAACGATCCGCGGAGCATGAGCGCGCCCTGTTCGAACCGGGCGTGAAAGTTCGCGGGGACCGGCGTGGGCGAAGACGCCGATGACGGCAGGTGGCGAGGGATACAGACGAGGGCCAACAGTGTCAAGGCGAAGACGCCGCCGCTCAGAATGGTCCTGCGTTCCATGCGCATCAGCCATTCAATTGCAAGCATCACTTGAACCGCACGGTATCATAAACGGACGGAGGCAAGCCAGCCTGGGATTTAACCTGCGGGTTGAACTTCCCGGACTCCTTTGCTATTCTCCGCCCGTCCTTCCAGCCGCCAATCATTGACTCGAGTCCGATGCTAAGGAGTTCTCTCATGGCCAGCATGAAGCGGGCATTGATCAGTGTTTCGGATAAGACCGGGGTTGTCGAGATGGCCAAGGCGCTCGCCGCCCTCGGGGCGGAGATCCTCTCCACCGGCGGCACCGCGAAAACGTTACGTGAGGCGGGCTTCGCCGTCACCGATGTGGCGGCCTATACGGGCTCGCCGGAGATTTTAGACGGCCGCGTCAAGACGCTCCACCCCAAAATCCATGGCGGGTTGCTCGGCCGGCGGTCGGTGCCGGCCCATGTCGAACAGATGAGGGAGCATCAGATCGGCCCGATCGATATCGTCGTCGTGAACCTCTATCCCTTCGAAGCCACCATCGCCAAACCCACCTGTCATTTCGACGAGGCAATTGAGAACATCGACATCGGGGGCCCCTCAATGCTGCGGTCGGCGGCCAAGAACCATGAGGATGTCCTTGTGGTCGTCGATCCTGCCGATTATTCCCGCGTGCTCAAGGCGCTGCAGGACCATACGGTGACCCGTGCCTTGCGGCAGGAGCTGGCCATGAAGGTCTTTCAACACACCGCGCGCTATGACGGGGTGATCGCCGGATATCTCGAACGGCAGGTCCAGGGCGGCGAGATCAAATTTCCGAAGGTGTTGTCGTTGCAGTTCGACTTGGGAGAAATCCTCCGCTACGGCGAGAATCCGCATCAACACGGCGCGTTTTACCGCGAGCGGCAGTCGAATGAGCCGTCCGTCTCGCGGGGCACGATTCTCCACGGCAAGGCGATGTCGTACAACAATTTCCTCGATGCCAACGCCGCATTGGAGATGGCGAAAGAATACGAGGAGACGGCGGTCGCCATCATCAAGCACAACAACCCCTGCGGCGTCGCGCTGGGCGCCAGCCCGGTCGATGCCTATGTGAAGGCGCGGGAGACGGATCCGGTGTCGGCGTTCGGCGGCGTCATCGCCTTCAATCGTCCGGTGGATTTGGCCGCCGCCAAAGAGATCACGTCCACGTTCGTCGAAGTCGTGGTGGCACCGGGCTTCGCCGAGGACGCACTGGCCGAGCTCAAACGTAAGAAGGACCTCCGGCTCTTGGATGTCGGAGCGCTCACCAAGGTGAAGCAAGAAGGCTATGATCTCAAAAAACTGGTCGGCGGGCTGATCATTCAGGATCGGGACCTCGGCACGCTCACCGACTTGCGGGCGCTCCCCGTGCCGACGGTGCGAAAACCGACCGACGAAGAGTATGCGGCCTGCGCCTTTGCCTGGAAAGTCTGCAAGCACGTCAAGTCGAACGCCATCATCTATGCCAAGTCCGGACAAACCGTCGGCATCGGCGCCGGCCAGATGAGCCGTGTCGATAGCGTGAAACTCGCCGCGATGAAGGCCCAGCTGCCGGTCAAAGGATGTGTCATGGCCTCGGACGCCTTTTTCCCTTTCCGGGACGGCCTCGATGCGGCCGCGCAAGCAGGCATTACTGCGGTCATCCAGCCCGGAGGCTCGATCCGCGATGGAGAAGTCGTCAAGGCGGCCGATGAACATGGGATGGCGATGATTCTCACGGGCATGCGCCACTTCCGCCATTAAGGCCTGCTGATGAACTCTCGCTGCGTTCTCGGTTATTTATCCGCCTCAACGTGGGAAGCTGGAGGCAAACTGTCTATCCGCTCGCAGGTGGTCGAAGCGAGCGGGTCAAGCGAAGCTTGGTATGTATCTCAACGGCGTCTAGACTGCCTGCGGCCGTGCGATAGTCCAATTTGAGCAGGCTCATGGCGAGGTCCCCTGAACCGATGCCATGCTGCTTTTCTTGAACTCCTCGCTACCAATAAGCGTCACATGAAAATTCTCGTCGTCGGTGGCGGTGGGCGCGAACACGCCATGGTCTGGACGCTGGCACAGAGCCCGCGACGGCCCCAATTGTTTTGTGCTCCCGGCAACGCCGGAATCGCCTTGCTGGCCGCCTGTGTACCGATCAAGGCGGAAGACATCGCCGGCCTCAAGAGCTTCGTGCAACGCGAAGCGATCGATCTCACCGTCGTCGGACCGGAAGCGCCGCTGGCCCTTGGCATCGTCGACGAGTTTCGAAAGGCCAAGCTAAGAATCTTTGGGCCGACCAAAAGCGCGGCGCGGCTCGAAGCGAGCAAGATTTTTTCCAAGGACATCATGACGAAGGCGGGGATCCGCACCGCGCGCGCCCAGGCGTTTCATGACCCCGCCGAGGCGCTGGCCTATGTGGAACGACACGAATTGCCGGTGGTGATCAAAGCCGACGGCCTCGCGCAGGGCAAAGGCGTGCTCATTGCGTTCACGTACGAGGAGGCCTGCCGCGCCGTACGCGATTCCATGGAAAAGGCGGTCTTCGGCGAGTCCGGCAAGCAGGTCTTAATCGAACAATATCTGGCGGGGGAGGAGTTGACGGTGATGGCGTTCACCGATGGACGGACCGTGGCGCCCATGCTGCCCGCACAGGATCACAAGCGGGTCGGCGATGGCGACACCGGTCTGAATACCGGCGGGATGGGCGCCTATTGCCCCGCGCCGCTGGGCACACCGGCCTTGCGTGCGCTGGTCACGCGCGAGATCCTCCAACCCGTCGTGGACGTGATGTCGCGGCTGGGATCGCCGTTTCAAGGTGTGCTATACGCGGGGTTGATGGTCGTCGATGGTGTTCCGTACGTCCTGGAATTCAACGCTCGCATGGGCGACCCGGAAACGCAAGTGGTCCTGCCCTTGCTGAAGACGGATTTTCTCCAAATCGTCGAGGCGGTCGTGGAACACCGGTTGGAGCAGGTGCCCGTCGAATGGCACGACGGGCATGCGGTCTGTGTCGTCATGACC
>JBKPKC010000129.1:0-4041 GCA_046765595.1 Nitrospirota bacterium | reverse complement strand
GTCGGAAAGAATGATACTGCGGTGCTAGGAAGTAGCCTCGGGATGGCGATGATCCAAGTCTCGCTCCTGGACATCGTCTTCTCGCTAGATTCCGTGATCACAGCGGTCGGATTGGTTGAGGAGGTATCTGTCATGGCCATCGCCATTATTCTCGCGGTTGTCGTCATGCTGATAGCGGCGAAGTCCATCGGGGATTTTGTTGATGAGCATCCGACGATCAAAATACTCGCCTTGTCGTTTCTGATCCTCGTAGGAGTCACCCTTATGGCGGAAGGGTTCGACGTGCACGTGCCAAAGGGCTATATCTATTTTGCCATGGCGTTTTCAGTCGCCGTTGAGATGCTAAACATCCGCTTGCGGAAAAAACGGACGATCCCGGTCAGGCTGCATAGTAAGTATTCGGCAGGCCGACCGCCGACAGAGCTTTAGGGTCACCTCTTCGGGCTAGCTATCTCACTGCGCGATGGCTAATTGCTGACCGTAAGGAGCCAACAAGAAGGTTGAGAGAGGCAGCTGAGCGCTATGGAAGTAGACATGGCGGCCAAAGAGACCATCTTTGGCCTATAAGACGCAAGTCGGTGTGGTGAGATCGACGGAACTTTGAATGTGTGAACCGCCTGGGACTCGAACCCAGGGCCCTCGCCTTAAAAGCACCACCACTGTTGAAGAAAATCAATACGATGATTCTTCCGAACCGTCCAATGAGTGGCTAGTATTTACAACGAGTTACAATGTGCGTGTCCTATATTAGGACTGCCGCCCAGTTGCGGAGTCGAGAGTCTAGCAGTGGGAACTAGTCAGTTTCGTTTAAACATCTAACTGTGATACCTGACAGGAAGCTATGTCTTTTTGAGCAAAAAGTATGCTGATGTTGTGCATAACTGTCTGTGACACATGGCGATAAAACTGTTTGCGTGTGTGCCTTGAATGATCAGGCGTAAAATTGATCGGACGTCCATAAACGATTGTGACTGGATGAAACCGTGGCCAAAACGCGCCCCTTGGAAGTGCTTCAAAAGTTCCTGCTATATGGACCGGCAAGACGGGACATCCGGTGCTTGCTACGATTCTCGCTACTCCGGGCCGACCTTCCCCTAGCTGCCCATTTTTGGTTCTAGCTCCTTCAGGAAATATCACCACTGCATTTCCGTGCAACAATTGTTGCTCCGCTCGTCGGAAAGCATTGCGATCGCCGCGATCTTCAAGCATCGGGATCCACCCAAGGTGTTGTAAGAGCGGGTTTACAATGGGGATCGGGAACAAATTGTGCCGTCCGATATAGAAAAGACGCCGTTTTACGCCAGACCCCAGGAAGGGAATATCCAGAAAGCTCGCATGGTTGGCGGCGATGATGAGCCCTCCCTTCCGCGGAATGTTCTCCTGCCCGGTAAAACGGATGCTGAAGAGAAGTTTCGCGACCACTCGCGCAAGTGACCAGAGGCCCCAGTAAAGCGGGCTAGTGGCTGATACGCTAACTGTGTTTTTTAAGCTCTTTCCGTTGTGCAACGCGGTCGAGGTTCAGATAAACATATATTTGTTGCGTTTCATCGAGTCGATAGACTCTTGTGGTTTCTATGCTTTGTGATGAGATTTAGCACGAACTTTAGCACAGAAATCGTCGTACGACGGCTCTCTTCAGAAGAACGCTCCGCGAGGTGGTATCACTCTCATTCCGTCGTGCTCTCACCGGTTTGGCACATCGGGTCGTGCGTCTGATATAAAGCCGTTCCGGTTCGGCATCTGCACCTTTGGCAGCGTCTGCGCGTCGATCACTGCATCTTCCGTGATGACATGATTCTGAAACAGAAGCCAGGCGATGACTGCGTACACTTCATCCGAAGTGAGAGATTGCGGCGCATTATACGGCATGGCACGATTGATGTAATCGTACAAGGTCGTCGCATAGGGCCAATAACTACCAATCGTTCGCACGGGTTTCGAGGTGTTCAGCGTATTCTGGCCGCCGACCAGTTTATCCTTCGGTCCTTCTGTGCCAGTCGGACCATGACACGCCGCACACTTTCCCGCGTAGACTTGCGCACCGTGTTTGACGGTCCCTTGGCCAGGTGGCAGCCCGTCACCGTTCGGTGACACATCTATGTTCCATGCACGTATCTCCTGCTCACTCGTCGGGCGGCCTAATCCGTAGTCGACTTGTTCTTCGGCCGATCTTCCCAACGAGACGATGCCCACAACAAACGCCAGCACCGTGATACCCATCACATACTTATGCGTAGATGTTGCGTATCCGTCCATCACGTTCCACCTTCCAGCTTTGAATCGCATTGTAGTGATAGAGTGAATTGGTGCCACGTACTTTCACAAGGTCCTCGCGTGTCGGTTGCATGTAGCCCGTCTCATCGATGCAACGACTTTGCAAAATAGCTTCATTCCCATTCCATCGCCAAGGGAATTGGAACCGTGTATGACACTTCGATAAGACCGGCTCCTGAAGTTGCGCGGCCCGCCAAGTATGCCCTCCGTCGACGCTTACATCGACACTCTTCACCCGGCCTCGACCGCTCCATGCAAGGCCGCTGACCTTATGGAACCCCGGTTGAATCTGTTGTTGACCGGAAGGAGAGGTGATCACTGACTTCGCCTCCATGACCAGGGTGAATTGATAGGCCTTTCCGTCTGAGAGTAGATCGGTATATTTGGCTGTCTCCCACCGGGTCATAAATGGATCGGATCCCAGCTTCAATCGCCGCAACCATTTCACATTGATATTGCCTTCAAAGCCTGGCAGGAAGAGTCGGAGCGGATATCCCTGCTCCGGACGTAATGCTTCCCCATTTTGGCCATAACAAATCATGGCCTCATTCAAGACGTCTTCCGTAAGTGGCACACTACGGTCCAATCCGGCCGCATCGCTACCTTCTGCCAGCATCCACTTGGCCTCACCTCGAACACCGACGGCCTCGAGAAGGGTCGAGAGTCGGACACCAGTCCATTCACTTGTGCTCGTCAACCCATAGATATCTTGGACAGTCACGTCCTGTGCCTCCCGCCATCCGTCCCACGTGTTGCCGGAACATTCTAGGAAGGCGATCCGCGATGTGGACGGTAACCGCTCCAGTTCCTTCACTGTAAAGATCAAAGGCCGCTTGACCAACCCATGAACCACCAAGCGATGGCGGGCCGGATCGATAGCGGGAACCCCGTTGTGGTGCCGCTCGAAGTGCAAAGCTGACGGGGTAATAATTCCGTGCATGTCCTGAAGCGGCGTAAGCGAGTTGAAATTATTCGGGGCGTTGGCGCCCCACCCATGAGGCGCACCGGGTCCAGCTCCTCCTACACGCTGCTGCGTTTCAAAGGGGGACCGTTCTCCATAGGGTCGAGGTAATGTCCCGGGGACGCGCATGGGGTCAACCCCGGTCTTAGATTCTGCAGCTCCCGAAGCCCGCAGAGCCAGACCAGATGCGCCAAGTGCGAGTATAGAAGCGCCGTGCCGTAGAAAACTTCGTCGATTTATTGTTCTTGACTGTTTCATCGAAGCCTCTCTCGGGTTTTTTTGAGGTGGCGAGTATTATGAGCTACTGAGATCACAACTGACCTCTGCCATAGGCCTGAACAAGCCCATCCAATGATCGCCGTTCATTCCTTTGCCCGGCAGCACCTTGCATTGAATTCTAGAAGCGAGGAACAAGAACAGCAAGACTGAGATATGACAATGACCTGAAGTTGGGTGAATGTGGAGAGACCTTGAACTACATGGCTTACTCAGGGGATTGGCGAGAAGCCAGTATTGCCGATGGGAAAAAGAGCAATGTGACCTAGTCAAAACCCCTGGCGCAATTAATTTTGGAAATACATTGTAAGCGAATCAGTAGGGCCGAAAGGGGTTTTGAAAATACGTGTATTTAGGCTAAGAAACCTCGATTGCGGTTTTAGTTTGTTTCCGCCTCAGAAATCTCATCACCGACCAATAGCTGCTATCTGCCTGCGTCCACTCGTGACGCTTGGAAGCTCCGGAGGCCCGAAGGCTTCCATTGAATGGCTCAGCGTCTCAAGACATGGGGCGGCGATGCACTCCTTGGC
>JBKPKC010000128.1:0-6994 GCA_046765595.1 Nitrospirota bacterium | reverse complement strand
ATCCGTGGCTGTGTCGTATGCGGGCGTTCCGGGGCCGGTGCCCAAGCCGGAATGGTGGCGGAATTCGTAATTGAATTGAATTTTCGACTGCACTTTTGGAGGGAAGTTCTCGAAGTAGTACGTCAGGCCGACGATCGTTCTCGTATAGAGGTCGTTCGACATGTTGGTATTGGGGTCGAACTGCTCATACATGAATGTCGGCTCGAAGTTCTCGAAGATGCCGTTGGTGATCAGATACTTGCTCAGCACATACCAGGTGCGGCGCTGCACTCCTGGCGCACCGGAGCCGCCACACTGGGCAACGTTCTGGCAGGTACCGTTCGCCGCGGTGCCGACCGTTGTCGCATTGGCGCCATCATGACCCTGCCAATATTCCCCCTGCATCATGAATCCGGGAAGGATTTTGGAGGTATATCGGAAATCCACGGCGTAACGGTCGAACGCGCCCTTGCCGCGTCCGTTGATCAACGTCCCGGCATTGTTTGACTCGCCCTGGATTGTCGTGAAGCTGATGAACGAGACGTCGTTGCCGAAGAGCCGCCAGCGTGTGTAGAACGCTTTCGGCTGGTTGGCGCCGCTAAGGCCGGAGGTCGTGCTCACCAGCGCATTGGCTTGATAGTTATTGTTGTTCATGATGCCGGCCACATATTCCAGGCGATTGGCGATCTTCCCGCGCACGTCGACGAAGTAGTCGCGCTCCTGGACAAATTCAATGGCGCCGCCGGTGCCTTTAATGTTCTGACCCGGTCCGCCTCCACCGCCGACAGAGGTCAGATAAGGCGAGCTGATGACATCGCGCAAGCCGCCGGACGTTTCGGTGAAGATCCCGAACGGCATACGGAAGATACCCAGCCGGATCACATTGAGGTTCGGCGCCCATGACTGAATCGGCCGAACGTCGATGTAGCTTTCACGGAAGAACGTTGCCGACGTGGGCGTGGAGGCCCCGGTCGTGGGTGTATTGTTGGTCAGGTTGATGCTTTGAAATTCCATCAGGATGTGCCATCGCGGAATGGTCTCGCTGATCTTGCCCCAGAACAACAACTCGGAACGGCGGATGGAGAGCCCATCCTGACTGCGTCCCTCCGGCACTTTGGCATCGAGGTGCGAGTAGAGGAACTGCAGGGCGTTCAAGCCGAAATTCACTTTGTCCCGAAGAATCGGCAGCAGCTCCGTCCGGTTTTTCCACTCCTCCAATGAATCGATCCGCCGCGACTGATCCGCCACCCGATATTCCTGCTCGGCCTTGATCTGAATCCATTCGTCCATGGTGATGGTCCCCTTCCGTAAGAGGAGATCTTCCACGGATGTCCCGCCTAGCGGGTATTCCCGGGCCGCCGGAGATTCCTGCGAGGCGGCGGGCGGATCGTTCGTCTTTTGAACGACGATGTCGGATGCCCGGGGCTTGTTGGGACCGATGTCTCCGGCATTGCCGGTTTTCGGACAGAGGAACAGTGCGGTTAACGCGCACCACAGAAGCAAGGCAAACACCTTCATCTCGACTCTCCTGGTTAGATGTGAAGGTTCTGGAGACACGTTCTAATGAGTAGCGGGAAGAAGTGACGGCCCGATTGCCTGCGTGTTACAGCTTTGTTAACAATTGCTTGGGTTCTCGTTCCTGCACCCCTCCTACGCGTGTTGTTCGCGCCACTCCCCTTGCTTCCGGGCAGAGTTAACGAAGAATTAACGCCGTCGTGATCGTCCCGAGCGACAACACTCGCTAGGCTTGCCGAAACGAAAGCCTCCTTCCACCGTTGGACCAGTGAGATGACAAGAGGAAGCGCATGGAGATGACCGTCCGACGAGTCGCACTGCTAGCCGTTTTGCCGGCCATTTGTGGGCTGTTCGGAGCGCCCGTCAACAGCGGTTCTGAATCCACGACCCTCATCAAAGTGGATGGATCAAGCACGGTGTTTCCGATTACCGAAGCTGTTGCCGAAGAGTTTCAGAAAGAGACCCGCGGAGCGGTGCGGGTGACGGTCGGTATCTCCGGGACCGGCGGAGGATTCAAAAAGTTCTGCAGAGGCGAAACCGACGTGCAGGATGCCTCACGCCCGATTTCTCAGAGTGAAATGGAGGCCTGTCGGGCGACGGGCGTTCAATATTATGAACTGCCCATCGCATTCGATGCCTTGACCGTCGCCGTCAGCCCTCAGGCCACATGGGTGGACACGATTACGATCGCCGAACTCAAGTAGATGTGGGACCCGTCGTCACAGGGGCGCGTCACGACGTGGAGTCAGGTGAGGAGTTCGTGGCCGGCCATACCGCTCAAGTTGTTCGGCGCCGGCTCGGACTCGGGCACGTTCGACTATTTCACGGAAGCGGTAGCGGGCAAGCCCAAAGCGAGCCGCGGCGACTATACCGCCAGTGAAGACGATAATACGCTCGTGCAGGGAATCGCCAACGACAAACATGCGCAGGGATACATTCCCTATGCCTACTATGAACCGAACAAGAAACGCCTGAAAGCCGTCGCCGTCGACGGCGGCCATGGACCGGTATTGCCTTCGAGGGAGACCGTTGAGAACGGCGCCTATCAACCGCTCTCCCGACCCATGTTCATCTATGTGAATGCGAAATCGGCCGCAAAGTCGGAAGTGAAGCGGTTCGTCGAGTTCTATGTGACGCAGGCGCCGATATTGGTTCCGCAGGTGAAGTATGTGCCGTTGCCGCGGGAGGCATATGACTTGGCTTCGGCCCATTTCAAGAATGGAAAATTGGGGACAGCCTTTCAAGGGGCCTCCACGATCGGGCTGAAGATCGAAGATCTCCTGCGACGGGAAGCCAAGCTGTAAGGCCAAGACATGAATGCCGAGGGCGTCTTGAAAAAGGCGGAAACGTGGCGGGTCTCTTCCCGTCTGTTGACGCAGGTGAAGGAAAAGGCGATTGAGTCGCTGTTGCTGTTCGCCGCCCTCACATCGGTCGCGATCACATTGGGAATCGTCGGCATCCTGGTGTACGAATCGGCCTCGTTCTTTCGGCAGGTTTCGCTCTGGGAGTTTGTAACCGACCGGCAGTGGACGCCGCTGTTCTCCGAGCCGCATTACGGCATTCTGCCGCTGATCTCCGGCACACTCGTGACCACCGGCGTGGCTCTGGCTCTGGCGGTTCCCATGGGGAGTTTGATCGCCATCTACTTGAGTGAATATGCCTCGCGCGGCACTCGGGAGGTCGTGAAGCCGGCGCTTGAGCTGTTGAGCGCGGTACCCACGGTCGTCTACGGATACTTTGCCTTGCTGTTCGTGACACCGGCGCTGCAGAACGTGTGGCCGGAGTTGCCGGGATTCAACATGCTGAGCGCCGGTCTGGTGATTGGCATCATGATCGTTCCCTATGTCAGCTCGGTCAGCGAGGATGCCATGCGTGCCGTTCCCCTGCATCTCCGTGAAGGCGCCTTTGCGTTGGGAGCCACGCGCATGCAAACGGCGCTGCGTGTCGTGTTTCCATCGGCGCTGTCCGGCATTACCGCCGCCTATGCGCTTGGAATCTCGCGGGCGATTGGAGAAACCATGGTAGTGGCGATCGCCGCCGGCATGCAGCCCACGTTGACATGGAACCCCCTCGAGCCGGCGGCCACGATGACCGCCTACATCGTGCAGGTCAGCCTGGGCGATCTACCCCATGGCAGCATCGGCTATCAAACCATTTTCGCCACCGGATTGACGCTATTGCTGATGACACTCCTCTTTAACATTTGCGGCCATGTCCTTAAAAAGCGCTATCGACAGGTCTACTGAGCACGTCTACATCCGGAAACGGCGTCGCCGGGATCACGTGTTCGCCCTTGCCGGCCTCGGTGTCATGGTGGCGGCCTCGTTGGTGCTGTTGGCGCTGCTGGGGCAATTGCTCTATGACGGCGTCGGGCGCGTCTCGTGGCAGTTTGTCACGTCTTACCCGTCACGGTTTGCTTCCCATGCCGGCATTCTGAGCGCATGGATCGGCACGGTGCTTGTCATGTCGCTCACGGCGCTGACCGCCATCCCATTGGGACTGGGGGCCGCCATTTATCTCGAAGAATATGCGCCGAAGACATGGGTCACCGATATTATCGAGATCAATATCACCAACCTAACCGGCGTACCCTCCATCGTCTACGGCTTGATGGCGCTCGGTCTCCTCGTCTACGAGTTCCATCTCGGTCAAAGCTTTCTGACGGCCGGCCTGACGTTGGCCACGCTGATCCTGCCGATGGTCATTATCGCCACGCGGGAAGCGCTGAGGGCGGTTCCGCCGCAGATTCGTGAAGGGGCGTATGCCGTAGGGGCTACAAAGTGGCAGACGGTGCGCGATCACGTGGTGCCGTACTCAATGGGCGGCATTCTCACCGGTATGATCCTGGCTCTTTCGCGCGCCGTCGGTGAAGCGGCTCCCTTGATCACGGTCGGGCCTTGTCGTTCATCGCCTTTCTGCCACACTCGCCCGTGACCCTTGAATTTCCGTTTCTATCGACTCAATGGCTCTTTGATTCCTTTACGGTCATGCCCATTCAAATGTTCAACTGGGTCTCGCGTCCCCAGGAGGAATTTCATATCAATGCGGCCGCCGCCGGAGTCATCTTGCTGGTCATGACGCAGGCCATGAATGCGCTCGCCATCCTCATCCGGGCCCGTTTTCGAAGACGGATTCATTGGTAGACCAATGACAGCGCAAACCCACATCACCCCTGCAATGAAAGCTGAGGCCAAAGAGCTGGGCTTCTATTACGGCGGAACGCTGCAGGCGCTCAAATCCATTTCCTTGCCGCGGGCCGATCGTCACGCCACTGCACTGATCGGTCCATCAGGTTGTGGGAAAACCACCTTCTTGCGCTGTCTGAACCGGATGCATGATTTGTATCCGGGGAACCTGTACGCGGGATCCGTGGTCCTCTACCCGGATGGCGTTAATATTGTGGACCATGCCATTGATCCCATCGAAATTCGCATGCGTGTCGGCATGGTCTTCCAAAAGCCCAACCCCTTTCCAACATCCATTTACGAGAACGTCGCCTACGGACTCCGCATTCGCGGCTCGATGTCGCGGAGCGACTTGGATACCGTCGTCGAACAGTCGCTCAAGGATGCCGCGTTGTGGCCGGAAGTCAAGGATCGCTTGCGGAGTCTGGCGTACAATCTCTCAGGTGGACAGCAACAACGGCTCTGCATCGCCCGTGCGCTCGCCACCGGGCCCGTGATACTGCTCTTCGATGAGCCCACCTCCGCTTTGGATCCGACGGCAACGGCGAGGATCGAAGAACTGGTCACGGAACTCAAGCAGCGCGTCACCATCGTGATCGTGACGCACAACATGCAGCAGGCCGCGCGGGTGTCCGACTACACGGCGTTCATGTATGAGGGCGAACTGGTGGAGTGTGATCGCACAGAGAAGATCTTTACCAATCCGTCGAATAGACTGACGGAGGAATACGTCACCGGCCGCTTCGGCTAGCGACCGGACAAGGAGGCGGATGCAACGACATATCGATCAAGAGTTCGCGGAATTGAAATCGCAGATCCTGCGCATGGGCGCGCTCGTCGAATCGCAGATCGAAGGCTCCATCAAGGCGTTGGTGGACCGGGATGTGGACTTGGCGTCGCAGATCATCGAACGAGACGCGCTTGTGAATAGCCTGGACGTGGATATCGATGAGAACTGCATGCGCTTGCTCGCGCTGCAGGCTCCGGCCGCCCGCGATCTTCGTGTCGTCACGACGGCCATGAAGATCTCGACGGAGCTGGAACGGATGAGCGATCTGGCCGAAAACATCTGCGAACGGGTCATTGAACTCAACGAGGAACCCCAACTCAAGCCGTACATCGACATTCCTCGGATGGCGAATTGGACCATGCAGATGGTGCGTGAAGCCCTTGACGCCTTCGTGCGTTCAGACGCCGTGCAGGCACGGAAAGTGCGCCGCCGACGATTTTGTCGACAATCTCACTCATCAGCTTTTTCGTGAGCTGCTGTCCTTCATGATCGAAAATCCCGATACCATTACGCGGGCCATTCGGTTGACCTTCATCGGCAAATACTTGGAGCGCATCGCAGATCATGCGACGAACATCGCCGAGCTGGTCGTGTATATGGCCGAAGGAAAGATCGTCCGGCACACCACCCCGCCGGTGCTTTCGGACAAAGACGCCTGATGTGTTGGGCGATGTCTGCAGCCGCGTCGAGTCAGGCGGGATAGGCGTTGGAAAACAGCGTATAGTCGTACCGATGGCGCCGCAGAACGATCTTCCCATCACGGGCCAACTGGTCAACGGCGTGAAAAATTTGATTCCAGGTGTAGTCAGGCAGCATTTGAACCAATGCATCCAGGCCGATCACGGCCTCTTCCTCGAGGCGGTCGAGGATGTGAGCGTTCAAGCGCTCGGCCCTATGGACAACCGCAGGCTGGGCGTCGACGACAGCGCTGGTCATGATGAAGCCTCCTCTCTGACATGCGAACATGATCGCCCACCGCCATTGCGCCCGTGTCACCAAAGAGTAAATAGTGCGTTAACTGTCTTCCGTGTCCTGCGTTCCACCCAGCCTTCGATCTGATTCTTTATGCAACAGCGTTCCCGTCCGAGGCATTTCAATACACGTGTTGGTCCTGGAGGTGCGGGAGAGCCGAGGCTGAATTTACTTGGATTTAACCTGGCAATACCTGTTCCGTAATTAAATTCTTCTATCCTTATGGTATGCAGAGTGGCAAGCTGGAATGGAGTAATCCAGTAGGAACGCACCCATAAGGAGAGGTGTATGAGCCCTTACCTCCACGTCATGGATGGTCGCCTGCGGGTCAAGATACTGGAAACCAAGCGGTGCGTGTCGAAGGCGCTCGCGGTGGAGCAGGTCATACGATCCCTGCCAGGAGTTTCTCGGGTCGCGGCCAACCCCACCACGGGAAATGTGCTGGTGCTCTTCGACTCGGCTCAGGTGACGCCCAACGAGATTTTATCCGCCCTGAAGGTTGCGGGATATCTCCAAGAACAGCTGTGCCCCTCCTCGTTTCAATTCACCGCCC
>JBKPKC010000127.1:0-8186 GCA_046765595.1 Nitrospirota bacterium | reverse complement strand
CGCCTGGAGCATCTTGAGTCGCAGATGCAGAAACTCTCCGAACTGGTACGAGACCACGCCGAAGATGTCGACCGTCTTGTCAGGATCGTGGCCGAAGACCGGAACGCGATCCGCCAACAACTGTTGCGGAAGCATCAGCAGCAAGTACGCGTGCGCAAACACTTGCGCGCATCAAATTCCAAGCCGGTTCCGGATCTCTAGTTGCCTGCCGAAGCACTCCTCACGTCTCTCGCCAACTCAAGCCATCCGTGGTTCCGGTCGAAGAACGGGTGTCACAACTAAGTGCTGATTTAAGCTCAGATTATTTGCATCATCTGTAGGACACTGTATAATGCAGCTGTCCTAGGATCATTCCATGATCGCCTCGACGCGCATCGGTCGTCTGCGAGGAACCATACGTGTTTCGGCAAGATAGGCGATGGGTCTGCAGTTCGATTGCGGCGCTCGCCGGTCTGCTGCTCTTCTCATCGTCTCCGGTTCCAGCCGCACCGACGGCGCCTTCTGTCGCTGAACAACGCACGCCGGCTTCCATCCGACTCAGCCTCACCGACGCGCTGAGTTTGTTTCTCCAGCAGAATCTTGACGTTCTGATCGCCAAGTACGGCATCGAATACAGCAAAGGACAGCAGATCACCGCCAGACTGTTTCCCAACCCCGTCATGTCCATCGGGAACCTGGCCTCGTTCACGCAAGGCCATACGGCCGGCAACAGCGGGCAAATCTTTGTTCAGGCCCAGCAACTGTTCGAACTGGCGGGCAAACGCGGCTACCGGATCGAAAGCGCGGGTTTTGGGGCGCAGTCCGCCGAAGCGGCCTTTGAGGATGCGGTTCGTCAGCTGGGCTTCACCGTCAAGGACAGCTATTACCGCGTACAGCTGGCGCAGCGCCGGTTGGCGCTTGCCGAAGAGAACCGCGACCGGTTTTCCCGCATTCTCGACATCAATACGATCCGCTTCAAAAAAGGGTATATTGCCGAAGTCGATCTCATTCGCATCCGGTTGCAGACGGTCGATTTTCATTCCCAGGTCATCCAGTCCTTGCAGGAGGCGGAAACGGCCCGCGGCGACCTGCGTCAGCTGCTGCGCCTTTCGCCCGCCACCACGCTGGAACTGACGACAGATTTGGAGTTCAGGCGCATTGATCCTGAAATCGGCAAGCTGCGGGTCGTCGCGATAGATGTACGTCCCGACGTGCGGTCCAAACGGTTCACATATTCTCAACGGGAAGCTGACCTGCGCTTGGCCAAAGCCTACCGCGTGCCGGACCTGACCGTGGGGACGGGATACGCCATTCAAGGCGCCCAGGGTCCGGACAACCCCCAACAGTGGGCGCTCAACTTCGGGATGCCGCTCCCCCTCTTTAATCGCAATCAGGGCGGCATCCGCCAGGCCGAAGTGGCGGTCCAGACCGCGGAAGCCGACTTGAATAAGGCCCTCAATGTGGTTGAGAATGAAGTGGAAGTCGCCTACCGGAATCTCATGCACAGCCGGCGGTTGGTGGAAGCCTACGTAGGCGGAGTGCTGGACGATGCGCGCGCCACCTTCACGATTGTCGAACGAGCGTATGAACGCGGAGGGGCCACCATTCTCGACCTCCTCGACGCCGCCCGCACCTCACGGACGATCCAGCAAAATTACATCGAAGCCTTATTCAACTATCAGCGCAACGTCCTGCAACTGGAGTCGGCCGTAGGGCAAGAGATCGCCTCATGATGACATCCGCCCAAAAGTGTCTGCTTCCCGCCGCGGCCATGGCGCTCTTGATCTTTACGGCCTGCGGGAAAGGAGACCAGCCGGCCAATTCCGACGCCGCGACGCCGCCGCACGGCAAGTCCGCCGCTGTCCCGCATGAGTCGGCATCGCGGGTTGAAACCGGCATCGTCGATTACAGCGGACTGCAGCAGGACCTGAGTTTGGCCGGGAAGGTTGCGTACGGCGAAGACAAGTACTCTAAAATCTCGTCGCCGCTGCAAGGACGCGTGGTTGAGGTGCGCGCCCATCTAGGCGACCGGGTGAAGGCCGGCGCGGTGCTGCTGGTCGTCGACAGCCCGGACATCGCTCAGGCCTATTCCGAGTACGTCAAGGAAGATTCCGACTTGCAGTATGCGACCCGCTCCTACGAGCTCGCGAAAGACCTCTATTCCAACAAGGCGCTTCCGCTGAAAGACCTCAAGCAGGCGGAAAACGAGCTGGTCAAGGCGAGGGCCGAATTCCGCCGGGCCAAAGAACGGTTGTTATCACTGCGCGTGCAGGCCGAAGAATTGAACAAGCCTCTCGACAAGCAACAAATCACGAGCCGGTTCGAAATGAAGAGTCCGCTGACGGGGATCGTCGTTGAACGGATGGTGACGCCCGGACAGTCGGTCGGCGGTGACGCGAACCAGGTGCTCTTTACGGTGGCCGATCTCGATATGCTGCAGGTCGTGGCCGATGTCTATGAGCGGGACCTGGCGCTGGTGAAGGAAGGGCAATTCGCAAAGGTCAAGGTCGAGGCCTATCCCGACGTCGATTTCCCGGCGACGGTCGCCTCGGTCGGCGACGTCGTCGATCCGGCCAGCCGGACGATCAAGCTGCGGGCCTGGGTGAACAACCAGGACCATCGCTTGAAGCCCGAGATGTTTGCCCGGCTGCACATTCAGGTGGGGGACGCCACACGGATCTTGGTCGTCCCGAAAGAATCCGTTCTTGAAGCCGACGGCAAACAATTCGTCTTCGTCGTCGAAGAGCCCAATCGCTACATCAAACACGAAGTGAAAGTGTCGAGTTTTACGCCCGATCAGATGCGCGTGCTGGACGGGCTGACGCCTGGCCAGCGGATCGTCACGAAAGGCGCGGTGTTGATCAAAGGCCAAGAAGTCAAAGGCAGCTGATCGCGTGACCTCTCCTGCATCCGCAGTTTTCTCCGAGTCCATCGCATAGATGATCGCTCGTCTCGTCGAGATGTCCCTCGTCCAGCGCATTCTGCTGTGCGCTTTGGGACTGGCGCTGTTCTTCGGGGGACTCTACTCCTTCCATCTGCTCGACATCATCGCGTATCCGGACCCCTCCCCGCCGATGGTCGAGTTGATCACCCAGAATCCGGGATGGTCGGCGGAGGAGATCGAACGGCAAATCACCATTCCAATTGAGGTGGCGCTCACGGGCATGCCCGGCCTGACCGACATCCGCTCGTTGTCCATTTTCGGCCTCAGCGACATCAAGGTCTATTTTGATTTCGGCACCGACATCTTTCGCGACCGGCAGGAAGTGCTGAACCGGGTCGCCTCCGTCGAGTTTCCCCCAGGCGTCCAACCCACGCTTTCCCCTTGGTGGGCCATCGCCGAGATCTACCGCTATGAGCTGACCGGACAGCCCGGTGTCAGTCTGACCGACGTGAAGACGGTACAGGACTGGGAGGTGCGGCGAGCCTTCCGCCGCATTCCCGGCGTCATCGATGTCACCGCGTTCGGCGGCACGACCAAGGAATACCACGTCGACATCGATCCGGGCCGCTTGATCAGCTACGGCGTCAATCTGTCGCAGGCCATGACGGCGTTGCAGAACAGCAACGCGAACGTCGGAGGCAACTATTTGACCCTGGGTGCGCAGAATTACAACGTCCGGGGCGTCGGCCTAATCAACGGGATCGAGGACATCGAGAATGTCATGGTGGCCCAGAAGGAAGGGACCCCCATTTATGTCAAGACGCTCGGCAGCGTCAACGTCGGCAGCCGCATTCGTCTGGGCAAAGTCGGCATCGACGACCGTGACGACGTCGTGGAAGGAGTGGTCCTGCTCCAGCGCGGCTACAAGGCTATGCCGGTACTCGACAAGGTCCGTGAAAAGGTCGACGAACTGAACACCTGGAAGCTGCCGGCCGGCATCAAGATCAGAACGTTTTACGACAGGACGTCGTTGATCAATACCACCGTGGAAACGGTCACCGATATTCTGCTCAGCGGAATGGTACTCGTGTTTGTGCTGCTCTACGCGTTTCTGGGAAATTTCCGTGCGGCCGGCATCGTCGCCCTGACCATCCCGATGTCGCTGTTGTTTACCTTCGCCATGATGGTCCTCATCGGGCAATCGGCCAACCTGATATCGCTCGGAGCCATCGATTTCGGCATCATCGTGGATGCCACCCTGATCATGGTGGAAAGCATCTTTTTTCACCTGGCTCATGCGAAAACGCCGGGCCTGACCGTGCACCAGCAGATCGTCCGCGCCGCGCGCCAGGTCGGGCAGCCGGTCTTCTATTCGACCACCATCATCGTCGTGGCCTTCATTCCGTTGTTTACCATGACGGGCGTCCCGGGAAAGATCTTCGCACCGATGTCGATCACGTATGGGTTTGCGTTACTGGGCGCGCTGCTTATGGCCTTCACCCTGGCGCCGGTGTTGTGCTCGTTCCTGTTGACGGGGCCGATTCGGGAAGAAGACACAATCGTCGTGAAGCCGCTCCGCCGGATGTATCAGCGGATACTCGATTGGGCGCTCGATCACCGCCAAGTGGTGGTTGGGTTGGCGGCGGCATTGCTGATCGTCGCGCTCGTCGCCCTGCAGTTTTTGGGAGGCGAGTTCATGCCGGCGCTGGAAGAGGGCAACCTCTGGGTGCGGGCGACCATGCCCGTGGACATTTCGTTTGACCAGGCGGCGCGGCTGACCAGCGACATCCGGACGATGTTCCGCCAGTCGCCGGAAGTGACGACGGTCGTGTCGCAGCTCGGCCGGCCGGACGACGGGACCGACCCCACCAGCTTCTTTAACGCGGAATTTCTCGCTAACCTGAAGCCCCAACACGAATGGCGCAAAGGGCTCAGCAAAGATGATCTGGTCGAAGAAATCGAGCAGCGGCTGAAGGCGATTCCAGGGATCATCTTCAACTTTTCACAAGTCATTCAGGACAACGTGGAAGAAGCGATGTCGGGCGTCAAAGGGGAGAATTCCATCAAGCTGTTCGGAGCCGACTTGAAAACGATGGAAACGATCGCCGGCCAGATCGAGAAGCAAATGCACCAGATCCGCGGCGTCAAAGACCTGGGCATCTTCCGGCTCCTGGGGCAGCCGAATCTCTTGATCAAGGTCGACCGCCAGGCCAGCGCCCGCTACGGCTTAAACGTCAACGATGTCAACGCGGTCGTGCAGGCTGCCGTCGGGGGTCAGGCGGTCACGCACGTTTTTGAAGGGGAGAGGCTCTTTGACCTCGTCGTCCGGTTTTTGCCCGAATACCGCCAGGACGTCGAAGCGATCAGCAACATCTTGGTCAGCACGCCGGACGGCGCCAGAATTCCCCTGAAGCAGGTCGCGACGATCGCCACGCAAACGGGCGCGTTCATCATCTATCGCGAGAACAACGAACGCTATATTCCCATCAAATTCAGCGTCCGGGACCGCGATCTCGAAAGTACGGTGGAAGAGGCGCAGGCGCTCCTCGCCAAGACCGTCACGCTTCCCGAGCGCTACCGCATGGAATGGGCCGGCCAATACGACCAACTCAAAGACGAGCAGAAACGCCTCGCCAAGATCGTGCCGTTGAGCCTGCTGCTCATCCTCCTGCTGCTGTACATCACGTTCGATTCGCTCAAGAATGCTCTGCTGGTCCTGTCCGCCGTGCCCTTTGCGCTGATCGGAGGCGTGATCGCGCTCGTCGCCACCCATACGAACTTCAGCATTTCGGCGGCGGTCGGCATCATCTCGACGCTCGGGGTGGCGATTTTAGGCGGCGTGCTGCTGATTTCACGCATAGAAGACGGGCGCCAGGCCGGTTTGAATCTTCGCGAGGCGATCATGCAGGCCGCCGCCGTGCAGATGCGTCCGATCCTGATGGCGACGGTCGGTGCGGCCATCGGGCTGCTTCCCGCGGCGGTCGCGACCGGCATCGGGTCTCAGGCGCAAAAACCGCTGGCGAGGGTGGTGGTCGGCGGGATGCTCACCGCGGCCTTCTTGATTCTCGTGGTGTTGCCGGTGTTATATGAAATGGTGCATCGGCGCACCGGCCGGGAATAGCGAAAGCGGACAATTGAGGGTGACATCCATGCGAAACGTGATCATGAAGTCTCTTCTGTACCTATTGGCGGCGGTTGTTTTCATCGGTCCCGGCGCATTTTCGGCACTCGCGCAAATTCCGTATGAGATGCCGCCGCAGTTTCAGGACGCTCCGCCGGCGGTCACCGTCCCGCCCAATACCAAGGCGCTTAGTCAGGAGGAGCTCCAACGGGCTGAGGCCCTGCTGCCATTGCTGGAAGGCAGGCAGGAATTCTGGGCGATGGGCGAATTCGTCCACCTCGGCGAGTCCAGCGTTCCGGTGCTGATCAAGGCCCTGAGCATGCCGGGGCCACGGACCCGGTACAACGCCATTGAAACGCTTTCGATGCTCAACGCGGCTTCTGCCGTTCCCGCGTTGATTACGACCGCTAAAGACCCCAATGAGCTGCCGCGCGTGCGTGAGCATGCGTTACGGGTCGCAATTCGTCTTGATCCGTCGAAAACGCCGGAGGCCATCCAGGCGATGGCAAAGGATCAGAATTCTTCCATTCGAAAGTCGGCTGCCTTCGGCTCGCGCTACGTGCGCGACAAGGCGGTCGTCCCGATCCTGATCGGGATGATCGACGACGACGAGCGATTCGTGGCCATGTCAGCCGTCCAATCGCTGTGGATTCTCACGCTCCATGAGACCGAATTTCACGATTGGGACGCGTCGACGAAAGCGGATCGGCAGCAATGGATGGCGGAATGGACCGAATGGTGGTCCGGGGAGAAGGAGACGTTTCAGATTCCCGAACCGCGCCGGCGGTCCCCCCGAGGACAAGGCTAGGCGCTGCCTTGCGGCACAAAAAATCCGTGTGATATGTGATATAGGTGTGTGAATGCCCGGTCGAGTGGGCCGTGGCCAGCAGGGACGATCTCATGGCTGTTCTGCAAATAGCGAAGCTCGGAAATCCTGTCCTTCGGAAAGTCGCGCTTCCGGTCGATACCCGCGAAATCCGGACCAAGGAATTTCAGCAGCTTATCGACGATATGTTCGAGACGATGCTGGAGGAGCCTGGCATCGGCTTGGCCGCGCCGCAGGTCTCACGGTCAGTCCAGCTCGTGGTGATGGGCTGCGAAGGCGAGGGCGGGTTTCCCACGACCACGCTCATCAATCCGACGATCGTGTATTACGGTCCTCAACAGGTCGAAAACTGGGAAGGCTGCTTGAGCGTGGACGGATTCCGGGGGAAGGTGACGAGGCCGGGAGTGGTTCGTGTGCAGGCGCTTGATCGGAACGGCAACGCTGTCGATATCGAGGCGGACGGCCTGTATGCCGTGTGCATTCAGCATGAAATGGACCATCTGATCGGAAAGGTGTTTCTCGATCGCATGACGGACCTGTCCACGCTGACCCAGTTGAGCGAGTTCGACAAGTTCTGGCGCAAAGAGCCCACCCCCGTCATTTAGCGCGTCCCTGTTTCAACCGTCACTGTGAAAACCTTACTGCGGGTCCTTCAATATCTTCGCCCTCATCGCTCGATGGTCGTCGGCACGTTCGTGTTCGCCGGCTTGACGACCGCCTTTGAGCTGGTGCCGCCGTGGTTGATCAAAGTGGTCATCGACGACGTGATCCAGGCAGGGAAAACTCAGCTGCTCTCCCTGGTGTTCGCCGGTTTGTGCACTGCCTACGTCCTGCGCAATCTGTGCTCCTCGACCCGCATCAAGCTCAACAACAGCCTGGAGCAGCAGATCGTGCACGATCTGCATGTTCAGGTGTTCGCCGCCCTTCAACGCTTGTCGATCAATTTTTTCGAGAACAGGCCCACCGGCGAAGTCATGTCGCGCGTCTTGAACGACACGGAGCACATGCAGCGCATTTTCGTCGACGGTCTCGAAGAGATCATCACGGCCGGTTTGACGCTGATCGGCATCATGACCGTGCTGTTTTGGTTGAATTGGAAACTGGCGCTCCTGGCGCTCGTGCCCATTCCCCTGTTGATCGTAGGCGCCATTGCATTTACCAGGCGGATACACAAGCATTACAGGAAGATCCGCAAGGATTCGGCGGAATTGAACGCTCTCCTGCAAGATACACTGGCGGGCATCAGAGAGACGATGGGATTCAACCGGCAGGCGTACGAACAGGACCGGTTCGACCGCAAGAGCGATCAGTGCCGTCGCGATACGTTGAAGGCCATGTACCTGTGGTCCTATTACTCGCCGGGCATGATGCTGGTC
>JBKPKC010000126.1:0-7563 GCA_046765595.1 Nitrospirota bacterium | reverse complement strand
GCAGATGGCCGAAGCCATCATCGGCGGCCTGCTCGCGGCAAACGTCTGCCGGCCGGAATCGTTGTGGGCCACCGACCCCGTGCCTGCGCGTTGCGATCGATTAAAAAGCCGGTTCGGCGTTCGGGTCGGCTTGGATAATCGTCAGGCTGTGGCGTGGGGGGACGTCGTGATCCTCGCCGTCAAGCCCCAGGTCCTGGCGCCGGTGCTGCAAGAACTCGGCGCAGAGCTGCACCGCGTGCTCCTCATCTCGATCGCGGCGGGCGTGACCATTCAGACAATCATGAGCCATGTGCCCTCCGCCAAACGGGTGATTCGCGTCATGCCGAACATGCCTGCGCTCGTCAGAGAAGGCATGACTGCGCTGGCATGGAGCGGCACGGTGCCGGAGCAAGATCAAGAGATCGCGCGTACCGTCTTCCAAGCGGTGGGCCGGGTCATCCCGATCGAAGAACGCCTCATGGACGCGGTGACCGGTCTGAGCGGCAGCGGTCCCGCCTACGTGTTTCAAGCGATTGAAGCGCTGGCTGACGGCGGGGTAAAGATGGGACTCCCCCGGCAGACGGCGGAAGTCCTCGCGGCGCAGACGGTGTTGGGAGCCGCAAAAATGGTTCTCGAATCGGGCGAGCATCCGGCGAAACTGAAGGACCGCGTCGCCTCTCCTGGTGGAACGACGATCGCAGGCCTGCATCGGCTCGAGGAGGGCCGGTTCCGTGCTACACTGATTGGTGCCGTCGAGGCGGCGACGAAACGCTCACAGGAGCTTGCGCGCTGATGTTCGTGATGAGTAATGTGTTGCAGGGCCTGGCGACGGTGCTTGATACCGTTCTCTGGCTGTATATGTGGATTATCATTGCCAGGGCGCTGATCTCCTGGGTCAATCCGGATCCATGGAACCCAATCGTGCAGTTTTTGGAGCGAGTCACAGAGCCGGTCCTCGCGCCGATTCGGCGGTGGATCGGATCGAGAATGGGCATTGACCTCTCGCCAATCGTTGCCATCCTGATCATCAGCTTTCTGCAGATTGCCGTCGTCAAAACGCTCAGCGATCTCGCACACCAGATGAATTGATTTGAAGGGGGGCCGCCATGAAAATGACACCGCTCGATATTCAGCAGATGGTCTTTAAGACCAGCTTCCGGGGTTACGACAAGGAAGAGGTCAACCGCTTTCTGGAAGAGATTGCCGAAACCGTCGAAGAGTTGAATAGAGAAAGTGCGGTACAGCGCGAGAAGATCGTATTTCTCGAACAGCAATTGAGCGAGTTAAAGCGTACCGAAATGACGCTTTCTAATACGCTTGTCTCCGCCCAATCGCTTGCCGAGGACGTGAAGCGCTCCGCCCAACGTGAGGCCGAACTCGTCATTAGAGAAGCCGAACTCAAAGCCGGTGAGATGATTCGTCAGGCTCGCGTCGAACTCTCCAATACTCAGCGGGATCTTTCGTCGCTCCAGAAGCAGCGGCTGTTGATGGTGGAACGATTGCGGGCGTCGTTGCGCACGTTCGAGCGGATGTTAGAAGTCGAGGAACAAGAAGCCTTCCACGATGGGGCGACCCACGCCGAGCATAAGTTGGAAGGAGAGTCGAGCCCGGCTTTATAGCGGCATGTCGGAACGTTCCCATAGGAACCGCTCGCCAACGCTTGTCCCGTCTTTTGCCGCAAGGCCTTCTTCAACGGCCTTACCCCACTCGCTAGTCATTCCGCCGCTTCCCCAAACTCTTCTTCGAGCACGCGCTATTCGCCAATGAAGAACATGGCCGTTATCCAAGCCGCTATGGATCAAGCCGTGCGGGATGGAGTCTTTCCCGGCGGAGTGCTGGCAGGGCGGTTACACGGTGAATTGCAGCTGCAGGTTGTCGCCGGGCGGCTGTCGGCGGAGCCCGGCGCCGAAGCCGTCCGAAGCTCGACCATCTATGATCTGGCTTCACTGACGAAACCGCTCGCCACCGTCACATCGTTGCTGTTGTTGGTGCAAGGCGGAAAACTCGAACTTGATGCCGCCCTGGAAAACGTGCTGGTCGAGCTGAAGGGCATGCCGATCGGACAGGCTTTGATCCGGGATGTACTGACACATCGCTCGGGCCTGCCCGGATGGCGACCTTTGTATGAACGGCTGGATGCAGAAGGTGTGGGGTGGGGACGCGCCGACCCGAGCGTTGTTCGGCAGGCGGTATTGCGCCTTATTAGAGAAGAGCCGCTCTTAAGTGAGGTCGGCCGACAGACGATTTACAGCGATTTGGGATTCATCCTGTTAGGGATCGTCGTCGAGCGAGCGAGCGGCATGCTGCTCGACCAATATTTTCATGAAGCGGTGGCCCAGCCGCTTCGCGCCGAACCGCTGTTTTTTAATCGCACGACGGCATCCCGCTCCAGCGACACGCCCGCCGCCTCCATCGCTCCGACCGAATGGGATGACCGGCGAAAACGCCTATTGAGAGGGGAGGTGCACGACGAAAATGCCGCCGCCATGGGCGGCGTCGCCGGCCATGCAGGATTGTTCGGGACCGCACAGAGTGTCCTTGCGGTTTCGGGGGCCTGGCTCGGATATCTTCATGCAGGCAGTCCGCTCCTTGACCGGCATCTTGTTGAAGCATTTACGACGAGGCAGCAGCATCCTGAGGGGTCAAGCTGGGCGCTTGGTTGGGACACGCCGACGACTCCGTCTTCCTCCGGGACGCAGTTTTCGTCGGGGTCGTTCGGGCACCTCGGATTTACCGGGACGTCATTGTGGATCGATCCGCAGCGGAAGCTGGAAATCGTGTTGCTCACCAACCGCGTGCATCCCTCGCGAACGAACGACGCGATTCGGGCGTTTCGGCCAATGATCCATGACCTCGTGTATCGGGAATTGGCGCAGGCGTGACTTCAGGCCGGATCGGGATATTCGATCCAGGTTTCTTTTTCAGCGAGGTACTTGGCGCCCTTAAAATTGGCTCTCGTCCTGAGCCGGCTGAAGCCCAGTGCCTGGAGTTTTTGAACGAGTTCGCTGACTGCTGCAGCGATGGTCGGATGCGATTGCCCTTCCACCGTCAAGGCTTCGTACATGGCTTTTGCCGCATACCCGGACGAGGTGCGATTGACCAAGACGGCGCGATTGAAATAGCGGTCGCTCGGGTCGACTCCTTCCAATTGATGCTTCTCGACGAGCCCATCTCGTTTGAACAGCGACGCGAGCGCATTCATAGCCCCCTCCATCCCGCACGGAGACTGCAGTATAGGCACATCCCACCTCGACTGCAAGCCGTTGACTTCATTGCGGTGGCCACCTATTATTCCGACCTCGTCGCGGTGCCGCATGTGTTCAAGACGGCATGAATATCCCCAACAGCCTGACCATCCTGCGCATTCTGCTGATTCCGGTCTATGTAGGCTTATTGGTTTACGAGCGCTTTGAGGCGGCGATGGGCGTGCTGTTGTTGGCCGGAGTGACCGATGCGCTGGACGGCACCATTGCGCGAGCCGCCAATCAACGAACTCGCCTGGGCGCGTTTCTCGACCCCTTGGCCGATAAGCTGCTGCTCACCTCCGGCTTCATCACCCTGTCCACCATCCACCTTATTCCCTCGTGGGTCACCATCGTCGTGGTGAGCCGTGATGCCATGCTGCTGCTGGGCACCGCTGTGGCGCAGTTTACCGACTCCAACATCGATATTGCGCCGACGTTCCTTGGAAAAGGTGCGACGTTTCTGCAGTTGTCCTATGTGCTGCTCGTCATTTTACTGAGTTCCCGGGAGATGGACCTCTCTCTGCTCACGCCGCTGTTGATCGGCATGGTGGCGTTTACGGTGTCCTCAGGCTGTCACTATCTGTACCGCGGCTATCGATCCGTCGGCACCACCCCGTCCTGACTCCTCCAATCCTATTTCTCCACCATCCATCCTCGATCGCCCGCATAGATTGTGAATTTGTTGGACAGGTTTTCGGGCGGCCAGTAGACTCGCCACGTAGATATTTCTGCCGAAAAAACCGGCCGTTGAGTGGGTCTCGGGGTAAAGAGGCACCTATGGCGACATTTGCATATGTCGGGCGGACACGATCCGGAGCGGTGAAAAAGGGCGAACTGACGGCGAAAAGTAAGGACGAAGCAGTCGATCAGCTTCGGAAGCAAAGTGTCGTCGTCACGAGCCTCGAAGAGAGGTCCGGTAAAGGCGGATTCAAGCTCAGCTTCGGATCCGGGCTGACGGACAAGGATCTCGTCGTCTTCACTCGGCAGTTCGGGACCATGATCAATGCCGGCCTTCCGCTCGTGCAATGCCTTGAAATCCTGTCCACGCAATCCGAGAACAAGGTTCTGCGCGACACCGTCGGCGACGTGAGGGGTCAGGTGGAAGCCGGATCCACGTTTTCGGACGCCTTGCGGAAACACCCGAAAGTCTTCGACGACCTCTACGTCAACATGGTGCACGCCGGTGAAGTTGGCGGTCTCCTGGACACCATTTTGACCCGCCTCGCAAAGCACATTGAAAAAGCCATGAAGCTCAAAGGCCAGATCAAGTCGGCCATGATCTATCCGTCTGCCATTCTGGGCGTTGCAGGCGTCGTCATCACCGTGCTCATGATCTTTGTCATCCCCATCTTTGCCAAAATGTTCGACGAGCTTTCGGGCGGCAAAGTCGGCTTGCCGGGTCCCACGCAACTCGTGATTGATATCAGCAACGCCTTTCAGTCGTTTTGGTACATCGGATTCGGCATCATCGTGGGCGCAATCATGTTGATCAAAAAGTACTACGCCACGCCCAAAGGCAGATATGCCATCGATAAGTTCCTGCTCAAGACTCCCGTGTTCGGCGATCTGATTCGAAAGGCATCAGTGGCAAAATTCACACGTACGCTCGGCACTCTGTTGTCGAGCGGCGTCCCCCTTCTCGACGGCTTGTCCATATGTGCGAAGACGTCGGGCAACAAGGTCATCGAAGAAGCGTTGTTGAACGCGCGCATCAGTATCAGCGGAGGGAAGACGATTGCCGATCCGTTGACGGCGAGCCAGGTGTTTCCCAAGATGGTCACCCACATGATCGCCGTCGGGGAATCCACCGGCGCCCTCGATGCCATGCTCGGAAAAATCGCCGACTTCTATGAAGATGAAGTCGACCAGGCGGTGGCCTCGCTGACGTCGCTGCTCGAACCCATGATGATGGTGTTCTTAGGCGTCGTGATTGGGTTCATTGTCATCGCGATGTATCTGCCGATTTTCAAGATGGCATCCGCCATTGGCTAAACCCCTGCCGCAGGCGCAAGGCTTGTTCAACGCCTCACGCGCCTGGGCAGGCCTCTCTTAACCGCGACCAGCTCATGGATGTGTTGCGAGCGAGGCTTCATTGGCTGATGGGGCTGCGGGTGGCGTTCGTCACCCTCATGCTCGGCGTTTCCCTTGTCTTTGAAGCGGCCGGTGCGCGCCTGGAAACTTTCTATGCGCTCATCGTCCTGACCTATGCCCTCACCATTCCTTCGGTCCTGCTCCTGCCCGTTCTGAAAACATCGTCCGCGCTCACGGCGTTTTTCTGGACGCAGGTCGGCATCGACTTTCTACTGGAAACGGTGCTGGTCGCACGCACAGGGGGCGTGGAAAGCCCCTTTGCCGTGCTGTATGTGATCACGGTGGCGGTGGCGAGCCTGATCCCCCAGCGCCGTGTCGGGCTCTTTGCCGCCTGCACCTGCATCATCGTCTTCGGAATCGTCACCAACGCGCAGCTTCATGGGTTTGCCCCAAGCTGGTCAGGGCAGCTCCCTCGGGTCAACGCCGCTGCCACCCTTCAGACCTTCAGCGTCTATGCCTTGGCTCTTCTCGTCGTGGGCCTGTTGAGCGGAACTCTCGCGGACCAGCTCTATCGCGCCGATCAATCCTTGCGCGAAAAAGAACAGGGGCTGACCAGGCTTCAGGCCTTCCATGAAAACATCGTGCGGAGCATCAGCAGCGGAGTCTTCACGGCCGATGGGACGGGAGCCATCACGTCGTTCAATCCTGCCGCTCAGGAAGTCACGGGCTACTCAATGGCGGAAGTCCTCGGACGGTCCTGGCGCGAGATTTTCAACTGGCATCCGACCCAGTCTTCCGAGGATGGGCCTGGCGGTGCGCTGCCTGGCATGACGCGGTTTGAGGTCGAATGCAAAGGAGCCGGCGGAAACCGGCTCGTGCTCGGCATGACGGTCTCTCCGTTGCACGAAGAAGGGGAGCCGCACGGGTTGGTCGGCGTGTTCAAGGATCTGACGCAGATCAGGGATCTCGAAGAGGAAATGCGCCGCAAAGAGTGGCTGGCCAATCTCGGCGAAATGTCCGCCGGGATGGCGCACGAAATTCGAAACCCCCTGGGAGCACTGGCCGGCGCGATGCAGATGCTGCGAAAGGAAGTGGTCGCGGATGCGACCGATCGACGGCTGATGGACATTGCGATTCGCGAAGCCACGAGGCTCGACGCCATCATCACCGAGTTTCTTCAGTACGCCCGACCGCCGGCGCTCGACTTGGCCGAGCACAATATAAACAAAATTCTTGCCGAGACGCTGGATCTGGTACAACATGAAGCGCGGAATAGAAAACAGATCACTATCGCGACATCGTTGGCCGGCGGTCCCCTCTTGGCTCAAGTCGATCAGAATCAGATGCGGCAAGTGCTGTGGAACCTCGCGACCAACGCCTTCGATGCTATGCCGGAGGGCGGTCAACTGACGATCACAACCGGGTGCCGTCACGTCGACGCCGCGGGACGTAAAGGCGACGTGGTTGAAATTTCCTTCCAGGACACCGGCGAAGGCATCGCGCCGTCGAATTTGGACAAAATCTTTCTGCCGTTCTTCACGACGAAGAAAGAAGGTTCGGGGTTAGGGCTCGCAGCCGTGCATCGCATCGTCGATCTCCATGGCGGCTGGATTAAAGTGGAAAGTCAGCCACAGCAGGGGACCCGCTTCGTGGTCTGCCTACCGCGTTCGGGAGATGACGGCGTCCGACTGTGGCATGAGGGACGAACACCGTGGAAAAGATCTTAGTCGTTGACGACGAAAAAAGTCTCCGCGAAGTGATGAGCATCATGCTCAAACGGGCGGGCTACGAGGTGACCGAGGCCTCCGACGGCGAACAAGCGATCGGCCAAGTCCACAAAGAGATTTATGATCTCGTCATTACCGACCTCCGTATGCCAAAAGCCGACGGGATGGATGTGCTCAAGGCCGTGAAATCATCGTCGCCGGACACCGTGGTGTTGGTCGTGACCGCCTTTGGCACGGCAGACTCCGCCGTGGAGGCCATGAAGCAAGGGGCCTACGATTATCTCACCAAGCCCTTTCAGGTGGACGAGGTCCAACTCATCATCCGGAATGCCCTTGAAAAGCGCCGCCTCTCGACGGAAAACATGCTGCTCAAGCGGGAAATCGCGAGCCAATCCTCGTTTGCGCAGATCGTCGGACAGAGCGAAGCGATGCAAAAAGTCTTCGATGTCGTCCGCAAAGTCGCTGACTCAAAAAGCAATGTGCTCATTTGCGGGGAGAGCGGGACGGGGAAAGAATTGGTCGCCCGGGCCATTCACTACAACAGTGCCCGCAGCCCGATGCCCTTCGTCGCGGTCAATTGC
>JBKPKC010000125.1:0-2066 GCA_046765595.1 Nitrospirota bacterium | reverse complement strand
CTCATCGCACCCCACACCGCGATAGACCTCGCCCACCCCAGCGTCTTTGTCTAACAGCGCCGTGTTTTGACGATTGCTAGCCCGCCGTTAGCTGCTGAAGGATTTTAGCCTGCTATACTTCTTTTGATCGGCTAAGCTAGTCCGCGTTCGAGAAGTGATCTGGGAGCGACCGAATAGGCCATGTCGGCAACCATCATGGAAACAGCTGCTACATGATCAATCGAGAATTCACAGTTGCCAACGATCATACGGCGCTAGCCTTATTGTTGCTCATCACCCTGTTCATGTCGTCCGTAGTGTACTCCCAGCCGAACACATCCGATTGCCCGCCTCCACCTGCCATACCTACGCCGGATGAGGTTCGGGCGATGGTCAACAAAGCAAAAGATCGTGGCTTCCTATGGAAATATGAGAAAGGCGGCAACACTGGCTATCTCTATGGGTCGATTCACTTAGGCCGACGCGAGTGGATCGTGCCGGGACCGAAGACGATGGCTGCTCTTCAAAGCGCTGGCGTGATTGCGCTTGAGCTGGATATTCTCGATCCAGAGATTCAACAGCAGCTGGCCGACCCCACCCGGTTTGGCATCAAGAAAATGACGTTACCGCCGCCGTTGAAGTTGCACATGGAAACGGTTGCCAAGCGTGTATGCGCCCCTGTTGAGATACTCGAAACATTGCATCCAATGATGCAATTGATAACTGTGACCATCCAGGACGCGCGCTTCTCCGGTTTTGAAATGGCGTACGGCTCAGAGATGTTTTTGGCGGGATTCTCACGAGGAGCCAAGAAACGGATCGAGAGTCTAGAAACGCCAGCATTACAAATGCATGCGCTCTTGGCTGGTGAAGCTCAAGATGTTATTGAGAGTGTTCAGAATGGCCTGACGCTTTTTGAAACGGGCAAGTATCGAGCGCAGACTACGCGACTGCTAAACGCGTGGTCAACAAGAGACCTGGAGGAGCTTCAACGCTATGAGGAGTGGTGTGAGTGCATGGTCACCGAAACTGATCGTAAATACATGAAGGGGTTGCTCGACGATCGGAATCCCCACCTTGCGGCGGGCATCGACAAATTATCTCGCGACGGCAGGAAGGTGTTCGCAGCAGTTGGTTCCCTACACATGATTGGTCCACACTCTGTTCCAAAGCTACTGGAGAAGATGGGATACAAGATTGAACGCGTGTATTAAGAACAGATGTCAGGAACCATTCCGAACCTCCCTTTCTTTTGACGAACGACGCATCTCAGTCAACTACTGACTTATGGTCAATGGTGGTCTTGATACGTCCTGTATGAAATGAAGGAGCTTTTTCAGATGGCGGAGCAGGACCGGCCCTCGCCCCTTACTGAATCTGCTGCTTCAAGCAGAAACTTGTATGCAGGATTTTGGCGAAGGGTTGCCGCTTATTGCATCGATATCGTTCCAATTGTCGCAGTCGTATTTGCAGTTGCGTATCAGGCGGGACAATTCGATGACGTTCTGGCCAATCATTTTCGCGATAGAAGAAATGTTCCGGCGGGAGTTCAATTCCTGATTGCGCAGAAAATTGTCAGCGAGGCATCATTTCTTCTTTATATTCTATACGCTTCTTTCATGGAGTCTTCACGATATCAAGCTACGGTTGGGAAACTTGTGTTCCACATGAAGGTCATTAATGCTGTCGGTGGAAGACCCACATTACAAAATGCCATGGCGAGGAATTGGGCTAAGCTCTTCTCGTGGGGCGTTCTCTGCGTTGGCTTTCTGGCGATTGCGCTTTCACAAACGAAACAAGGTTGGCATGACAAGATGGCAAAGACCTATGTAATTACGGATGGATCTTAAAAAAGGCGACATTCTAAATTTCCTGACGCGTGCCAGGCTGGCTCGTGCCTTGCTACCCACCTCTCACCGCTCAGCGCACCTCACACCGCGAAGACCCCGCCCACGTGGAAACGTAGAATGTCCTGCTTCTTTGACCGAAGTCAGACTCGAAAATGCCGTCGGATCTTTCGATCCAAATTATACCTTTGCGTTTGCCAGCTTAGGCAATAGGTCTTTCCTACCCGCTCCCGCTTCGCG
>JBKPKC010000124.1:0-4744 GCA_046765595.1 Nitrospirota bacterium | reverse complement strand
CCCTCAATGTGACGAAACCGATAGTCGGCCTGTTGCCGGCCGATCGTCTTGTCCCATGGAAAATCTTTTTGTAACGGATGAGTTCCCTTCGGCCAGTGCTCATGCCGAACCAGACGACGGAGATCCGGATGGCCTTGCGGGATCAACCCATACAGATCTCGTATTTCCCGCTCGTACCATTGTGCGGCATGCACGGACGGTGTGATCGAGGTGAACACACGGTCTTGTCCCGCCAGCTCTACGGTCAGCAGCACCCACGGGTGAGCAGAGCCGAAGGCAAACAGATACTGAATCTCGTATGTCTCGGCGAGCGGGCGGCAATCGACGGCGAAGAGCAGGGCCAGCCGGCCTCGCGCCTTCTCATGAAGAAACTGTGCGAGTTCCGGAATCCGGCTCTTCTCAACGCGATACTGCACGAGACCGCCGGCAGTATATGACGCAGCCAAGCCCGGGAAGGCCGTTTGAATCCGCTGTTCAAGGGCTAGCTGATTGGTCATCCAAAGCTACCTGGTCAACAGTGTCGAGGCTGCTTCAAAGAGCTGTCGCAAGGAGGCCGGCAAAGCCAGGGAAAATACCACGAGCATAGTGCCCAGGAGCATGATGGGGATATGGCCCACTGACCACTGTTCACCATGCACGATGCCCTTCGGCGCCGAACCCCAGACCATGCCGGTGATGCGATATAGAAATCCGGCAAAGGCGACGACGCTACAGAGCAACAACAGAACGACGGGAAATTTGGTGCCGGCCCGGGTCCACTCGTGGGGAAGGCCGGATGAGGCGAGGGCCGTGACGATCTGCATCTCGCTGGCGAACAGTGCAAAGGGGGGAAGCGCCGCGAGCGCCAGTCCCGAAATCAGCAATGCCACGGCCGTCCAGGGCAGCACGGCCGTGAGGCCGTGGACTTGGTCAATCTCCACCGTTTTGAACCGGCGGTGGATATTGCCGGCCGCAAAGAAGGCGAGCGATTTCGCGAAGGCGTGGTTGACCAGATGGAACAATCCCCCGAAGTTGCCGATGGTCCCGCCGACTCCGAACCCGATCATCGCCAACCCCATGTGTTCGATACTGGAATAGGCGAACAGCCGCTTGTAGTTATGCTGCAAGAGAATAAACAGCGCTGCGAGCGCAAAAGAGATGAGCCCGAATAGCGCCAACAGGCCGCCGGTGAAATCAGGAGACACGGCCTGATCGGCGATCCCACGGCATCGGAGGATGGCATAGACCGCTACGGTTTCGAGGACGCCGGCCAGCATGGCCGCGACCGGCGCCGGCGCTTCCGTGTAGGCGTCGGGCAGCCAGCTGTGCATGGGAACGAGACCGACCTTCGTACCGTAGCCCACAAAGAGAAAGATGAAGGCCAGTTTCACGATGTGCGGATCCAATTGTGCAGCGACTTGTTGCAATTGGGTAATGTTGAGGGCATCGCTGACATCTCCCAGTATGCGAAGTGAGGAGTAGTACATCAGGACGACGCCGAACAACGCCAGGGAAATGCCGACGGAGCAGAGAATCAAATATTTCCATCCGGCTTCCAACGATTCGCGCCGGCGCCAAAAGGCGATGAGAAACGTCGTCGCCAGCGTTGTGGCTTCGATCGCCACCCATTGCACGCCCAGGCTGTTCGCGACTGTCGCCAGGACCATGGCGAAGAGGAACATGTGAAACAGAAAGAAAAAGAGGTTGAGCCGTTTCGGCGCGATCACACCGCGCCCCACTTGTTCGTCCATGTATGAGCGCATGTACAGGGAGCAGGCGAGGCCGACGGTTCCGATGATCAACAGAATGACCGACGAGAGGGCATCGATATAGACGATGTCGTCGAACGCCGTGACCGACCCTTGGGCGAAGACGGTTCGCGCGATGACCATTTCTGCACCGACCAATGTCCCGATGCTGATCAAATTGGTCACGTGAAGCCAGCGCGAGCCTGAGATCAGCAGGCTGAGCAAGCCGGCTGCCAGAGGGGCGAGCAGGAGCAGGCCGACAGCGAGTGTGACAGTGTGTCCGGTCATTCCTTCAACTCGCTGAGGCGGGTGGTATCCACGCTGTCAAAGGCGTCCTGCAGCCGGTTGGTGTAGATCCCTGCGATCAAGGCTGCGACCAACACATCGAAGAACACCCCTAGCTCGACGATCAACGGCATCCCGTATGTCGCAGCGGTGGCGCCTAAGAAGAGGCCGTTTTCCATCATGAGAAACGCGATCAACTGCGTGACAGCCTTTTGACGTGAGATCATCGTGAAGAAACCGATCAACACAATGGCCAATGCAATGGCCAAGGAATCGCGTGTCAAGAGATGTCCGAATGGAATGATCGGCTGGGTGATGAAGAAGGCGATCATGACGAGCGCACCGCAGATGAGCAGGCTCGCCGGCACGTTGACCTTCATCACGAGTTCGCGCGTGACGTTGAGACGTTCGATGACGCCTTTCAGCACACGCGGGATCACAATCACCTTCACGACCACCGTCAAGGCCGCGGCGATATAAATGTGGCGAGTGCCGGTCAAGAAGGCAACCAGAGCGGCCGTCATCGCGAGAAACAGCGACTGCAGCGCAAAGAGGTCCACGCAGGCGGACAGCCGCCTCTGCGCCACGATGGCGAAGCACGTCAGGAGCAGCATCGCGGAGCCAAAGTCGACGATTTGGGTGGCGATGTGAGGAGTCAGCCAGGACACCCATTACCCTCGCAAAATGTAAAAGAAGAGCAATCCCAGCAATGCCAGGATGAAGGCCGCGCCGAGAAGATCCGTGATTCGGAAGAGGCGCAACTTGGCGAACATGCATTCAATCGTCCCGATCAGCAGGGCAAGGCCGGTGACTTTGACCAGATAGACCGCCAATCCAATCGATAGGGCCATCGGTGTCAAGTTCGTCGCAATCCCCCATGGCGCGAAGACATTGGCAATGAGGGTCAAGAACACGAGCAATTTGATGGCCGAAGCCCATTCAAGCAGCGCCAGATAACGGCCGGAATACTCCAGCACCATCGCCTCGTGGATCATGGTCAATTCGAGATGGGTCGCCGGATTATCCACGGGAACCCGTCCCGTTTCTGCCAGGGCCACGAGGAAGACGGCAGCAAAGGCCATCAGATGGGGCGAAGGATCCGTCACGATCCCTTCGAGCAAGGCGGTCTTGTGGACAATCGTGCTGAGGTTCGTGGAACCGGTGGTCAGTGCAATGGCAAAGATCGCCATTATCATGGCCGGCTCGGTCAGGGAGGCGACAATGGCCTCCCGGCTGCTCCCCATGCCGCCGAACGATGAGCCGGAATCGAGCCCAGCGAGAATGAGAAAAAATGTGCCCAGGGCGAGCAAGTAGACGAAGGCAATAATATTGCCGGCAAAGTTCAGCGGCATCTGCGAGGCAAAGACGGGTACGAGCAGGCCGGCCGTGACCGTCGAAGCAAAGACGATGTAGGGAGTTGCCGTGAAGATCCATGACGTCGTCGTGGAAATCACCGGTCGCTTTCGGAACAGTTTCTTCAAATCGGCATAGGGCTGAAGAATGCCGGCTCCCTGCCGGCACTGATACCGTGCCTTGACCTTTTTGATCAAACCGACGATCGCAGGCGAGACGGCGAGCAGGACGATGGTTTGCGCCACCGTGAGCGCGATCGTTCGAAATAACGACTGGTCTGTGATCATAGGGTTGCCCTTACAAGGCCACCAACAACAGCACGACTAACGTCACGAAGATATAGGCCAGGTAGAGATGGAGACTGCCTGCCTGGACGATTCTCATCCGGTCGGCCAATCCGGACACGAACGCGATGACAGGATCATAGAAGTACGTCTGGAACATCGGTTCAATGTGGAATTCAAACCGGCGCCGCTTCGCGAAATAGCGCGATTCTTCCAGAAACTCCGTTTCAAGTTTTACCGTCGGCTGATAAATCGTGCTGAAGACTCGCTTGATCGGCTGCACGAATCCGGTTGCGCTGTATTCCATGCGGGAAGTCAGATTGAGGCCGCAGGCCCAGGTCTTGCTGTATCGACGGGTACTCGTGCCGCCGTAGCACGCGACAAGCGCCAGGCCCAGCGCCGCCGTGGCGACCAGAAGGAGAGCCAGAACAGGGGACGAGAGACTTGAAAATTCTACGTTGACCGGTGCCAAGGCCCAGCCGTGAAGCGCCAGCATCTTGTCCGCTATCGAGCGGCCGATCATGGAAGAGCTGACATGGTCCATGACGGGGACAACCACCATTGGAGCCAGCCCAAGAGCGATACAGACGGCGGACAGGACACCCATTCCTATGCGCATGGACCAGGGTACTTCTTCGGCCTGCCTGGCGTGTGAACTGCGTGGAAGCGCTAAAAAGGAGATGCCGAAGGCCTTTGCGAAACACGTCAGGGCAAGGACGCTGGTGAGGGCCAGCATGGCTGCGGCGAGCGGGAGCATGAATTTCATCAAGAGCGAGGGCATTTGATAGCTCAAGAAGAGGCTTTGAAACACCAGCCACTCGCTGACGAATCCATTGGTGGGGGGCAGCGCGGCGATCGAGACTGCGCCGATCAGAAAACATGCGCCGGTCCAAGGCATCCGACGCAGGAGGCCGCCATATTCCTCCATGTTGCGGGTATGCGTGGCATAGAGCAGTGCTCCTGCTCCGAAAAACAACAGTGCCTTGAAGACGGCATGATTGATCGTATGGTAGAGACCGGCGATCAGTCCGAGCGCGGCCAACTCATCGAGGTCATAGCTGTGGAAAATCATCCCTGCGCCGATCCCGAGCAGAA
>JBKPKC010000123.1:0-2573 GCA_046765595.1 Nitrospirota bacterium | reverse complement strand
CCATAGAATTCGGATCATGCTGAACCTCCTTAGTCTTTTACTGAAGAGCATGAAAGAAAAGTCTTCCTCGCATGTCACATAGCAGTCTAGTGGCCTTAGCGGACAAGAGTACCTAGCGAGCCCCCTTGCGTGCGCGTGACTGGCCAGCCTGTTTTTCGCCTGACCCTCATCGCACCCGATACCGAACCAGGCGGCGCGCGGAGTACCGCCTCGTTACTCCGTCCTCCGGCTCACCACCTCACGCCAACCCCATACAGACGCCTAGCACTGCCGGGCATTGCATTGACAGCGTCGTATAAACTCAGTAGCCTTCCCTAGTCTCGATCCACAGGGCCGCTTCATCGGCAATCCCACTCTTTCAAGGAGGATTCGATGGCCACGTTCATGCGTCCCTACGCCGCCCAGACGTATGCGCTCATGCGAATCATGACCGGCTTTCTTTTCCTTTGGCACGGGGCGCAAAAGTTGTTGAGCCTCCCCACCCCTCCACCGCCTCAAGTTCCGTCCCTCGTCATTGCGGTGGCTGGCCCCATCGAACTCATCGGAGGTGCGTTGGTGATGATCGGTCTCTTGACGGGATGGGCGGCATTTCTCTGCAGCGGGCTCATGGCGTTTGCCTATTGGATGGGCCACGGCATGAACGCCCCTCTGCCGATTCAGAACATGGGCGAACTCGCCGCGCTGTACTGCTTCGTCTTCTTGTACATCTCTAGTCAAGGCTCAGGGATCTGGAGCGTGGATGCTGGAAGGAAGCAGACCTGATAGCGAGCACACTTCCGCCGTAGTGGTAAGTCCTTATGCTGATGATGGGCGGACACCGAACGCACGGTGCCGCACGTTGCTTGTGTCAGGAGCCGTTCAGTGGCGCACGGCGGACACGCTCAGGGCTAGTCATTGTTTTTCGGCATTGCGGCGATGAAGGAATCGGCTTCTTGAATAGACGCATTGAGATCCTTAATGAGTGAGTCCACGTTCCCTTCCACGGAGACTAATTCGCCTTTTAGAGACGCGATCGCTTGAGCGTTCAGGTTATGCTTGAGAAATAGAACCTGGTCTTTGAACTTTGCCAATACCGGGTCCATTTTAGCTTCCGCCCGTTTCATCGCTTTGATCAATTGCGCATAGTGAGCGCGCGTCCGGGTCAGCTGCTCTTGGCTCTTTTTCCGCAATGCAGGGCTGGAATACTCCTTCAGTTCGGAATTCCATTCTGTAAATAACGCTTCAGACACATCTTCTACAGACGCAATTCGAGTGCGAACCGCTTTGGCTTTGGTTTCACTCCGCTCGTATTCGGTATTCAGGGCCTCGTACTTCTCCTGTAACTCCCCGCCTTGGATATCCAAGGTTTTGGTGAAGCGGTCGAGGGCCGATTTGAATTGTTCTTTAGCTTCCTGTTGGGCATCACGGGCTTTTTCCACATCGCGGGTCAATAGGTCGCGCTTGTGATAGCCAAACTTTTCCATCGTTTCATAGTAGGCTGTCTGGCAACCCCATACAGCAAGAGTGAAGAGGACAATCGCATAGGTCAGGAAATGTGGAGGAGAAAAACGAAGATGCGTCATATCACCCTGTACTGACAGCCCATCGTAACAAGGGCTACTCTATCACAGCCGCCACAGCCGCCTATAGAGTAGCCGTTTGCGACACCAATCGCTCACGGTCTTACCCAGCTTGCAGCACTCCAGAGCCCGTAAAAGGCGTGAAGAACACGAGAACCGAAACTCCTTCCGGCACGGGGAATCTCCGCCACCAGGACATCGCCTTCACTCACAGCATGCCCCGAGACACTACGTATCCCGGACAGCCGTTGGATGCATGATCGAGTGGATACATTCATACATCCGTTTCCTCTTCCGCGGCGTAGGAGCAGGAAACGGCATGCGAACCGAACAGCATGCCCACAGCCATTTCACCATTTAACGGAGGAAGGGACCATGAGGAGACCGATCGCATCGTATCTCGTACTCGTTGGTCGCCGCATGCAGTCAAAAGGGTTACAATGCGAGCGAGAAAACGGTTCGCGCGGCTGGCTGGCGAATGGTTACCCACGTGGTGTGATTGAAGTCAGCGATCTCACGGGTTATTCCTATGGATTTGACGTCGCGACTGGCGGATGATATGCGACGATGCGGAAGACGCTCTTCATACTCGCTTCGAGCTTGGCACTCTGGCTAAGTGTCGGCGCGTGTAATGGTCCAATGTTTCTCCCTCCCGCGATCAGAGATGTTTCTCCTGAGTTTGATTTCAAGGCCTGGAAACAAGGTATTTACGATACCACTCCGCAGGCAGGTAGACGGCTTGGGAAGGTGCAACTCGGCGGTGACATTTTGGAAGTACAGCAACAATCAGACGGAACACTGATCATCGGAGAGAATCTTCCCATTGCTGAACGGCCGAAGTATGGCCCGAGGAAGGTCAAGCGCGTCGCCGATTCAAGCTTTGCCATTGAATTTCAAAAGATCACGGACCCCACCTGGCTGCAGCGGGGCAACTTTTTTATTGTGATCGGCAAACCTAGCGGCGCTAGAAGTGTGCTTGTCGATGATATGCCTCGAAACGAGCCGTACCTCCTC
>JBKPKC010000122.1:0-8634 GCA_046765595.1 Nitrospirota bacterium | reverse complement strand
CTTGCAGCACGGCGCTGGTCGGTGCGTTGCCCTTCGTGCCGGCATACGGTGATTTGAAGAGCAGTGCGAGGACGTAAAGCGAACCGAGCACGGTGGGAATCACAAAGTACAGATATGTGCTGTGAAAGTAGCGCTCCTCGGTTTTGAGATTCAGCAGCATCAGGACGAACAGATAGAGCACGAGAATGGCCCCGGCATAGACGATTACCTGAACGGCCCAGAGGAATTCCGCGTTGAGGAGGACGAACAGCCCGGAGACGTGCAGCAGCAGCGCCAGCAGGGCAAGCCCGCAATGGACGGGGTTCCGCAGGGCGACGGTGAGAACGGCAGCGGCCATACTCATCAGGGCAAAATAGGCGAAGAACACGACCATCATGGCGTTCAGCTCAGATGTTTGGGCGTCGATTGGGTCGGTTTGACGACGGATTGCGGGAAATAGTAGCGGTATTCACGGCTTTCCTCGATGTTTTGTTCCTGGTTGTGCGCGTACAAATACTTTTTGGCATCGTCAAGATGCCGCTCGCCGATGTCGTACAGGCGCTTCTTGTCGAACAAAAGCGTCCGCTTGTCGTGCGTGGAAAACTCATACATCTTCGTCATGGCCAGCGCGTTCACCGGGCAGGCTTCCACACAGTAACCGCAAAAGACGCACTTCGTGATATCGATGTAGAACTCAGTGGCGTAGCGCTGAAGGGGCCGGTCCGGATCTTCCGCGCTGATGACCTTGATGCAGCGTGACGGGCAGGCGGCCTCGCAGAGGTCGCAGCCGACGCACCGTTCACGGCCGTCGTCATAGCGCAGCAAGGCTAAGGCACCCCGATGCGTATCCGGGATGGCCCGTTGCTCGCGCGGATACTGGAAGGTAATGGGCTTGTGGAACATGTGTTTGAACGTCACCTTCATGGCGTCCCAGATCTCGTAGAAGAGGGCCGCGTGAAGAAATTTTCTCGTCAAGGCTCTAACCGTCATACAGCGTTACACCTTTTCAATCGTCACGCCGGTACGCTTGAACGCCGGCACACCGGTCACGGCATCCACCTGAACGGCCATGAGATCCTTGACGGGCGGCTCGTTGAAGTGCTCGGGGAAGAAGCAGGTGTTCGGTGCGACGCCTTGATCCACTTGCACGCCGATCTGAAGCGACCCGCGATCCGATGTGAGTTTCACCATCGCGCCGTCCTGCAAGCCCAGCCGGTCCATGTCTCCCGGGTTCATGCGGATCCTGCCCGTGTTCGGACCGATCTTGATCAATCCTGGCGCGAGCGTCGACATCTTGCCTGAGTGATATAACAATTGTCCCATCAGCAACGTGAAGGGCCGGGAGTTCTCCAGCCGGGCCGTCTTGTAACGGCCGGCCGCGGAAGCCGCATAACCGTTCGACAGATACTGGTCGGCAGTCGGCACAATTTTCTTCGGCTGTCCCAGATTGTAGTAGCCCGGGAGGAGTTTCATAATTTCAGCCTGGATGTCGTTGGCCGATTCGTATTCCCACTGGCTGCCAAGCCCGTTGGCCAACGCCGTCAGAATCTGCCAATCCGGGACGCTTTCCCCGATGGCATCCATGGCTTGACGGACGCGCAGCACGCGGCCTTCAAGGTTGGTAAAGGTCCCGTCCTTTTCTGCAGACGTCGTGGCCGGCAACACGATATGCGCCATCTGCCCCGTTTCCGTGAGGAAGGGATCTTGGACGACGAGGAGCTCGAGCCGGTCCAATGCGGCCCGCACTTCCATCGAAGCGGGTAAGGTGGCCAATGGGTTCTCCCCGACCACGTACAGCGCGCGGATTTGTCCGTTGCGGCACCGCTTGAGAATCTCCATCAGAGGGGCGCCGCTTCCCGCCGGCGGCAGCGTCGCGTCCCAGGCCTTGGCCAACTTGTCTCGCATGGCCTGATCGTCGAATGACGCAAGCCCGGGCAGGAACTCAGGGGCCACGCCCATGTCGACCGCACCCTGCTCGTTGGGTTCTTCGGTGACCGTGCAGACGCCGCAGCCGGGTCGTCCCAGTTTGCCCGTGATCCACGCCAGATCGATGAGCTTTAAGACGTTCTGATACCCGTCCGGCTGCCGGACGATGCCTTCGGCGCAAAGGATGATCGAGCGGGGCGATTCCGCAAAAATGGTCACTGCCTCTTTGAACTGCTCGGCCCTGAGGCCTGTCTTGGCCGCTGCCTGGTCGAGCGACACCGAACTGACGGCGGTTTTGAGCGCCGCAAAGGCCTGCGGATGCTTCTTCACGCTGTCCTCGTCGACCAGATCCAGCTCGATGGCCGCCTTGACCAGACCGTCGATGACGACGCCTTCCGTGCCCGGTTTGATCAGGAACGGATGGGACGCCAGTTTGGCGAGATTGGTGATCGCCGAATCGAAGACCATGACTTGCGCCTTATACACGCGGACGGCTTCCTTGATCCGGACCGACGTGAGCGGGTTCGTTTCGGTGAGATTCGACCCGATGACCAGCACCGCTTTGGCTTTGGTCAGATCCTCCCAATCGTTCGCCGTGCGCCCGATCCCCAGCGCCAGTTTTGAGGCGCGGACGAAGTTCATGTGCCCATATCGGGCGCTGCTGTCCAGGTTGTTCGTCCGGAAAGCCACGCGCATCAGCTTCTGGAACAGATACAGTTCTTCGTTCGTGCAGCGCGCCGTGATCAGACCCGCGATCGCCTCGGGGCCATGCTTCTTGCGAATGTCCGAGAACCGGTCGACGGCGGCATGCATGGCTTCCAACCACGGCACTTCCGTGAGCTGGTTGCCCTTACGGAGCAGCGGCCGTTTGAGCCGATCCGCCGAGTCGATATATTCGAACCCGAACCGACCTTTGACGCAGAGCCCCCCGTGTCCCTTGGCGGTATCCGCACGATCTCCCCACTTGTTCTTCCAGGACAACGGCGAGGTGACACGGATGACTTCCGTATCCTTCGTCTCCACAAACATCTGGCAGCCGTCCCCGCAGTAGTTGCAGGTCGTCGTGGTCTTTTTCATCTGCCAAGGCTTGTACAGATATTTCGAAAATTTGTTGGTAATCGCGCCGACCGGGCAGACGGCCAGGCAGTCTCCGCAGAATTCGCAGGCCAGCGGAAGATCGCCCTTGGCCACGACTTGGTTGAAACCGCCTTTCTTCATGAACTGCAGGGCGTCGATCATCAGCACGTCCTTGCAGACGTTGATGCACTCGGCGCAGGCGATACAGCGATTCATGTTGAAATCCAGCACGAGGCTGCGTGTATCCTCGGGAATAAATTTCTGCTTGGCATTCGCCAGATTGGTCACGCCGTGATGAAACGCCATGTCTTGAAGTTCGCAATGCCCGTCGGCATCGCAGACCGGACAGTCCAGGGGATGGACGGAGAGATGTTTTTCCACGGCCTTCTTCCGGGCCTGGAACAAATCATCGCCTTCCGTGCGGATGATCATCCCCGCCGTCGCCTTGGCCGTGCATGAACGCACCGGGGCCTTCTTGCCCTCCTGCATGACGAGGCACATGCCGCAGGAGCCGAACGGATCAAAGGTATAGTGGTAACACATCGCCGGAATGATCTTGCCGGTGCTTGAGATCACGTCATAGAGCGACACGCCGTCCTTGGCCGTGACGGTTTTTCCGTCGATCGTCAATTCAATGGCCGCGGCTTCGACATCCGGATTTGTTGCGGGCTTCAATCCCATAGTTCCTCAATCGCCGTGTTACTTGTTATCGGTCGCACTCTCCCATCACGATGTCATAGGTGCCGAACAAGGTAATGGCGTCTGCGATCATGTAGCCTCTCGACATGTGGTCGAACGCGCCCATATGGATGAACGAAGGGGCGCGAATCTTGAGCCGGTAGGGCTTTCCGCCCCCGGTGCTCACGATATAAAAGCCCAGCTCGCCTTTGTGCGCCTCAGTGCCGCAGTAGATCTCTCCCGGCGGGGCGTTGAAGCCCTGGGAAAAGAGCTTGAACTGCTGGATCATGGAGTCGAGATTCGTAAACACCCGCTCCTTCGGCGGCAGCGTTACGCTGGGCACGTCGGCCATGATCGGGCCATCCTGGATCTGCTCCAGGCACTGCTTGATGATCTTGACGCTCTCATACAATTCCATGACGCGAATCCAATACCGATCGTACGTATCTCCGTTTTTTCCGAGGGGGACGCTGAACTCGCACTTCGAATATGCGGAGTACGGTTCTGCTTTCCGCAAGTCATAATCCACGCCCGAGCCGCGAACCGTGGGACCGCTCAGGCCGAAATTCACGGCGTCTTCGGCGGAGATCACCGCTACCCCCTTCGTCCGTGCGAGCCAAATGCGGTTTTTCTCGAGGAACACAATGTACTCGTCGATCTTGGGGGGAAAGTACTCCAGAAACTGTTTCAGCTTCGCGAACAAGGACGGCGTAAAATCGCGCTCCACCCCGCCGATGCGGTACCAGCTCGTAGTCAGGCGCGCCCCGCACAACTCGTCGAACCAGTCTAGGAGAATTTCCCGGTCTCGGAAGCAGTAAAAGAACACCGTCATCGCGCCGATGTCGAGCGCTTGCGTGCCCAGCCAAAACTGGTGGCCGATGATTCGCTGCACCTCCGCGACGATGGTGCGCAGATATTCGGCGCGGTCGGGAACCGTGATATTCATGAGCTTTTCGACCGCGCGGCAGTAGGCAAAGTTGTTGTACATCGCGCAGACATAGTCGAGCCGGTCGGTGTGGGGGATGAACTGATGGTACGTCCCCTCCTCGGCGAGCTTCTCGACGCCGCGATGCAAAAAGCCCATGACGGGCGTCGATTTGACCAGCCGCTCCCCTTCCAATTCCAGAATCACCTTCAAGACGCCGTGCGTGCTGGGATGCTGCGGCCCCATGTTGAGCAGCAGTTCCTCCGTCCGCAGGGTCGGGAGCGTTTCACTCTCGGGATGCGTCGGGTCGACTTTATAAACGGTGGTTCTTTGGTCTTCGAATGCCATCGTCGATGCGCTTATCTCGTTTCGTCTAGGAACTCAAATGTGTCGCGCCAGCCCTTGCCGCGGACAGGAAAATCCTTCCGCAACGGATAACCTTCCGTATAGTCGTCCGGCATCAGAATGCGGCGAAGGTCGGGATGGCGTCGGAACCGAATTCCCATCATATCGTAGACTTCGCGCTCCATGAAGTCCGCCCCTTTCCAGAGATCCGTGAGCGAGTCTACGATGCATTCCGATTCCGGTACGCGCGTCTTCAGCCGAATCCGATGCCGCTTTCTGATCGAATAGAACTCATACACGACTTCAAACCGTTCTTCGTCGTCCGGCCAGTCGACCGAACTGACGTGCACGATATAGTCGAAATCCATGGCCGGATCGTCGCGCAGGAATTGAGCGACCTCGTGCAATTTATCCCTCGTCACCGTAATCGCCAGGTCGCCGCGCCACTCAACGGCCTTCACAAAGCCTACGGTGAAGTGCTCTTGCAGACGATCTGCCAACTGCTGGAGGGACATGGTGCTTACGCCTTCAACCTCGCTTTGACCTGATCCGGCTGCTTGACGAATACGCGTTTTTGCATAATGCGCTCTTGCAGCTTGAGAATCCCGTCGAACAGGGCTTCCGGGGTCGGCGGACAACCGGGCACGTAGATATCCACCGGGACGAAGCGGTCGACGCCCTGGACGACGCTGTAACTGTCATAAATATTGCCTGAGGTCGCACAGGAGCCCATGGCAATCACGTATTTCGGCTCCGGCATCTGATCGTAGATCTTGCGGATAACGGGCGCCATCCGACGGCAGACCGTTCCGGCAACGATCATCAGATCCGATTGCCTCGGGGAGGCGCGAAAGACCCCGGCGCCATAGCGGTCCATGTCATAGCGCGAGGAGACGGCAGCGATCATTTCAATCGCGCAGCAGGCCAATCCGAACGTCATCGGCCACAGCGAGCCCTTTCGCGCCCAGTTGACCGCCTTCTCGACCGTCGTCGTAATGATGTCCGGCGCGCCGTCCTTGTCATGGCGCCCCAGTTGAATCAATCCCATTCCAATGCTCCTTTTCGCCAGGCATAGACATAGGCGACGAGGAACAAGGCGATGAATATCAGCATCTCGACCAACCCGATGACACTGACCTTGTTGATGTCATTGAACACCACCGCCCACGGATAGAGGAAGATGACCTCGATATCGAAAATGACGAACAACATCGCGAAGATGTAGTAGCGGACGGGAAACGGCATGCGCGCGTCGGAAAAAGGCTCCGATCCGCATTCGTACGCTGAGAGCTTTTCAGGTTCAGGGTATTTGGGCTGGACGAGATAGCTCAAGAGCAGCGTCACGACGCCGAACGCCAGCGCGATGAAAATAAACAAGAGAACCGGAAAATACTTAGTCAGATACTCCAGGAGTAACTCAAGACCGCTCATTGAGGTCATCTTTTCAACACCTTGAGTTAAAAAGGAGAAAGCGATATTAGACGGGGGGTCGGCGCGATAGCAAGCGCACAAAGGACCTACATCGGAGACCCGGAAGTCCTACCCTGGTCCGACTTCGCACGGCCGGCCCTGGAGGCCATGAGCGCGGCGTCCATCCGCAGATGGGCCGGAGCCGTCTCATCACTTCCTTCCCATTCCGGCAGGAGAGGCGAAAACGCCTTGGCCTTCTTCCGGCGATGGATCTGAGTGTCCAGCCGAGAGCGGGACGGGCGTTCAGATGGTTTCTGTGCCATGAGCTTGGCTGGCCTACAATTATTAGAACGACTAGAACGACCCGTAGAGTGATCCGCGTAGACGTGAGCCACCTTAGCACCGGCCCCTACCCCGGTCAACCGTGACAAGACCGCAATATTCTTGACACTATGGGATGATTTGCTATGGTTTTTTGAGCAGGCTGTGCTTTAACCAGAAGGACAACGCCATGACCATTCATCCACACAGAGCGCTTTCGGGCTGCGTGCTGTTTACAGTCATCGCTGCCTCGAGTCTTTCGCCCGCATGGGCCGATGATTTGGACAGTGTCCGCTTCGGTGAAGCGGCTCGGACCTATGCCGCCGGGTCAATTCAGCAGTTTACCGCGCAGGACGGAATGGTGAACCTCATCACCGGCGACAATCAGACGGTCGGCAATCGCATGCGGCTCGGCATGAATGATGTGTTTTATTTGAAGTTGAAGAACCCCGCCGACGTCGCCATCGGCGATGTCTACACCGTCTATAAGCGGACACGAAAGGTGTATCATCCGGCGACCGGCCAGTACTTGGGCTATTTGATCACGCGGCTGGCGGTCGTGCAGGTGGTGCAAGTCGACGACGGCCTTACGACGGCTCGGACCTTGCGGTCGTTCGGACCGGCGTCGCCCGGCGATCCCGTCGTCAAATTTTCCCCTCCTGTATCCTCCGAACCGGCCGTGGAACCGGGTTCCGGGGATATCAATGGCATGGTGATCGACCTACAAGCCGATATCGAGATGACCTTGGTTGCGCAACGGAACATCGTGTATCTCGATCGCGGATCAGAGGACGGCCTGAAGGCGGGAGACCGGATGGAATTGGTTCGCTATGGCGGCGGGCTGCCGCCACGGCAGGTCGGCGAAGTCAAGGTCTTGGCGACCGAAGGCCGCACGTCCACCGCCCTCGTGACGAAGTCAATCTCGCGCATTCTGAAAGGCGACCAATTCCACACCAAATACCAGAGTGATGTCGTACCTGGAGCCCCGCCGGCCTTCACCCCTGCGCCGTCCATGCACCAGCCCTCCGGTGAACCGTCGAGTGAAAAGCGAACGGCGCAAAACGCGGCCCGTGAGACGCGGTACACTTTGAGCGATCTTACGAAGCAGCTGCATTATGAATCGGGCGAAGCGAAGATCAAGGCGGAAGGCTATCACATGCTCGACCAACTGGTTGAACTTGTGAAAGCCGCCCCCGCCGATCAGCTGATTCGCGTTGAAGGGCACGCTGACAGCATGGAAATCGGGCCCGCGTTGAAGTCGCTGTACGCGACGAACTGGGATCTCTCGAAGGCGCGCGCAACAGGGGTCTTACGCTATCTCGTCGAAAAAGGCGGGATCGATTCTGCGCGGATTTCATCGCTTGGATATGGGGCGACCAGGCCGCTGATGAGCAATGCCACCGAAGCCGGACGTTCAAAGAACCGGCGCGTAGAAATCGTCCTCTATTCCCCGGACGACGCTTCGCCTCAACCCGAGCCTGCGACGGCACCTGCGCCTGTTGAGGCTCATGCTGACGGCTATCACGTTTCCGGTCTCGGATCCGCCGGTCGTGAGCCGTCGGGTACGCCGGTCGAGAAGCCGGTACCCGCGGACGTCAATGCGAATGAAACGCCGATTCCAATTCCGGCATCGTCCGACACTCCTGCGGGAGACCGCCCGCCGGCTCCGGCCCCCGAACACGCTCCTCAGCCGTGACGCTTTTTCAACGGCGGAACATGCTCGCCCGGCGAGCATGTTCCGGTGTGAAGCCGCTCATGGTTCCCCCTCTCGATCCGTGCTGCTACAATGCCGCATGCTCGATGAGCCGCGTGCGGCGAGGACGCTGGAATTAGAGCCGCCTCTCTTTGCAGACGTCATCGTCCCACGGCATTTTGCCGGTCCATTCACCTATCTGGTGCCGGCTCAATTGCGAACGGTTCTGCATGTCGGCCACCTGGTCTTCGTTCCGTTCGGCCGCTCGCTCGTGCAGGGC
>JBKPKC010000121.1:0-4445 GCA_046765595.1 Nitrospirota bacterium | reverse complement strand
GATCAGTGTCGTGCCCCCCGGAGTCGCGGATCATTTTCGACCTCTTGTCGCGTCAGAGCCTGACGGAGGAGGAAAGAAGTACGTCTTAAGCGTGGCTGGGGCCGATCGGACAAAGAATTTGGAGACGTTGATCGAAGCATTCGCCAGGCTTCCCGTCCATCTCCGCGACACGCACGACCTGGTTCTGGCGGGTGATTTGAGAAATCGTCCTGAACTGCGGGTGCGTGTACGCCAGCTTGATCTCGAACGTCACACAAAGTTTCCGGGTATCGTGACGGAAGCCCAATTAATCGATTTATACCAGCACGCAGTCGTGTTCGTGTTCCCTTCCCGGTATGAAGGATTTGGATTGCCGGTCCTTGAAGCCATGGCGTGCGGGTGTCCGGTCATTGCCTCAAATACGTCTTCCCTGCCCGAGGTGTTTGGAAATGCCGCGCTTTCAGCCGACCCTTTGGATGTGAAGGGCTTTGCTGACCATCTTGAGCAGGTGCTGATAGACCCTCAGTGCCGCCAAGAGCTGCGGCGCAAGGGCCTCATACGCGCCTCCATGTTTTCGTGGGAACACACCGCGGGTGAAATGGTAAAGGTCTATGAAAAAGTGAAAAACACCTGATGGGCGGCACCCTGGCCTGGTTGCGGAAAGTGCAATAGTATGAGGATCGGCATTGACGCCAGTCCCCTCGTCGGTGACCGTGGAGGCGTCGGGTGGCACACGTACTATTTGCTCCGCGCCATGTTGGCGGCCCGGCCCAATGCGGCCTTCGTCGGCTATCTCAGGCCCGGCTCCCCGCCGCCTGAAGAGATCAAGGATTGGCCGGGCGCCGAGCGGTTGACCTGGGTGACCGCCTCAAAATGGTCGATGCGAGGTCGGGGAACCGCCGATCGCCTGGATCTGTACCATGGAACGAACTTCCGATTGCATACGGTCGGACGGTATGGAGGGATCGTCACCATCCATGACCTCTGGCTCGAACGGTTTCCACAATATTCGACGAAATTTCTGGGCCAGCGGCTGTCATCGTACAAGACGAAGCGGACGGCGGGGCGCGCCAGAAAGGTCGTCACGGTGTCGAGATTCTCGGCCCAGGAACTCGTAGAATTGTTCCGTCTTCCCGCCGACCACATTGCGGTCATCCCTAACGGCGTCTCGGAGGACTTTTCCCCGCTCCATGATGCAGAGGCGTTTGCGGCGTTGAAGCAACGCATCGGGTTGACGGACGATCAGTTCATCCTGTTCGTCGGGGGCGCCGATCCACGAAAGAACCATCGTATCGTTCTCGAGGCGGCGTCGCTGATCCCGACGCAGTTGGCGGGCCGTGCACTCGTCCTGGCGGGGTCGCCCACACACGCCTTCGGCTCCTACGAGCGGACGGCCGCATCCTACGGCTTGACCGAGCGGGTGCTTTGCCCGGGCCGTCTCTCGCAAAAAGACTTGCAATTGCTGTACTCTCGCACCGCCCTCTTCATCTTTCCCTCCCTCTATGAAGGCTTCGGCATGCCCGTCTTGGAGGCGATGGCCTGCGGCGCTCCTGTGATCACGTCCAAGACGACCGCCTTGGGGGAAGTGGCCGGTGATGCGGCCATGCTGGTCGACCCGCGCGACGCGCGCGAACTGGCCGACAGCATGAGCCGAGCACTCGGGAGCGAGCCGTTGCGTGCCTCCCTCAGAGCGAAGGGGTTTGCCCGTGTCAAAGAGTACACCTGGACCCAGGCGGCCCTGCGTGCCTTGGAGCTGTACGCCTCGCTCGTGCGATAGGCCACAGCCATGACCCCGCGTAACATTCTCGCGATCAAGCTGCGCTACCTGGGCGACGTCCTGCTGGCGACGCCGACCTTGCATGCGCTCAAGACGGCCTTTCCAGGGGCACGTCTGAGCGTTCTCGTCAACCGCGGCACGGAAGACATCTTGCGCGCGAATCCTCACGTCGATGAGATCATCACACTCGACCGGGGATCCATCGTTCAGCAAAGCCGATTTGTCTTGGCGATTCGACGCCGTCGATTTGACACGGTGGTGGATCTCACCGACGGCGATCGGGCGGCAGTGCTTACGTGGAGCAGCGGCGCGGCCGTTCGGATCGGGTTCAACGCGGAGCAACGCTGGACCGGGCGATGCTATACGACGGTCGTAAGCGTGACAGCGGGGTCGCATCGGATCGAGCGCGATTTGGCCGCTCTTGATCCGTTGGGCGTGGCCGCCAGGGAGCGCGTGCCTCGCATATGGTTGACGCCCGAAGATGACGCCAAGGTGGAACAGCTCATTGGAGAGGTCGGCATTCCCAGGGACCGGCGCTGGGTCGTGCTTCAACCGGGCGCCCGGTACTGGTTCAAAGCCTGGCCTGTCGAGCGCTTCGCAGAGCTGGCCGATCGCCTGCACGACCGGTTCGGTTTCCACGTGTTGGTCGGCGGTAGCCCACAGGAAGAATCGTTGACTCAGTCGGTCGTCGGTCTGGCCAAGAGCCGGCTTCTGAGCATCGCCGGCCGGTCGGATGTTCGAACTCTGGCGGCACTGCTGAAACGCTCCGCGCTCTTTGTGGGCAACGATACGGGCGCCATGCACATCGCCGCGGCGGTCGGAACGCCGGTCGTCGGCCTATTCGGCCCATCGAATCCCTCGGAATGGGGGCCTCGGGGCGGCGCCGCGGACGTCATCTATAAAGGTCTTGATTGTCGTATTTGTTTTCATCCAACCTGTCGCCGCGGGGAAGAGAACTGCATGAAGCTGATCGGCGTCCAGGAAGTCTTTGAGGCAGCGGCGCGACTGTTGGGGCAAGGACGCCCTGACCGCCATCCTCGCTACAAAGGAGAGCTTGAGTGATAAATACGGAATATGTCCTTGGCCTCTACCGGCGTTACTCGACGGATCTCCAAAGCGTTCGTGTTCAGCAACGTCGCTTCCTGCGTCGAAACAATAACGCCGTGCTCAGGCGGCTGCATCGAATGAATTTGCGTCGCTATCTCCTCAGGCCGATGCTGGATGATCTCGAAGCAGAGATCACCTATCTTTTCATCCGGGACAGGCGGCCGCAAAAGGTCGTTGAGATGTCCCCGAACACGGGCTGGTCGACGACGTGGATTTTAAGTGCCCTAAGAGACAACCAGCAAGGCGGACAGCTGTGGTCATATGACATTCACGATACGAGCACAAAGCTGGTGCCGTCGCAGCTGGCAGACGGAAGGTGGCATTTCGTTCTTGGTGACGCACGAGAAACGATCGGCTCTGCCCCTGATTTCGATTATCTCTTTGTCGATTCCGATCACAGCGCCCCATTTGCAAAGTGGTATGTCGACGCGCTCTTTCCGCGAGTAAGGCCAGGGCTCATCGTCAGTGTTCATGATGTCTTCCATCAAGCCGAGCCCTCCGAGGAAGGATGCGTGGTCGCCGATTGGCTCTCGAAGAGGGGCGTCACCTACTGGACGATCGCATCGGCTGTCGCTCCCAACGAAACGGCCGAGTTCATAAGGGAGCGCAATAGACTGGGCGAGCAGTACATTGCGCCTGTCCATGCATCGCATGCCAATCCCATGATGTTCTTTGAACTGTAGAGTGTCGATGAGGAAAATCCGAGTTCTTCACGCGTGCAACAGATTGGATATTGGAGGCACCGAAAAGACCCTTCAAATTTACTGCCAATACCTCGACAAATCTCGCTTTGAAGTAATCGCCTGCGGACGACAGGGAGGCGGAGCCCGTGTGCCCGAACTCGCAAGGCTCGGGATTCCAACGATGATACAGCCTGCGGATATCACGCAACTCGTCCGAGATCTTAAAATCGACATTTACCATGTTCATCGGGCAGGCAGTTTCGAGCCTGGCACTTTGCCTGAGAAACAACATGGGCGTCCCCGAATCGTGGAAACGAACGTATTTCATGACTTCGACGCCCAGGAAGATGGCCTGATCGACTTCCACTGTTTCGTCTCAGAGTATTCGAAGAAGGCGTATCTCCGGAAAAATGGCATGCGTTATCCGGGCCGTTACGGCGTGCTGTATAATCCGATTGATTTCTCCGAGTTTCCTGCCCGCCAGAAGCGCTTTGATGCGACGATCGGACGTTGTAGTCGTCCCGATGATCAGAAGTGGCACGATGTCTGTCTCACAAGTCTCCCGCGGATTTTTCGGAAAGTGCCCGACGCACGCTGTATCTTACAGGGGGCTACGGAACGGGTCGTTGCCAAGCTCACATCGCTGGGGTTGGATGCCCGTGTGCATTTGCTGCCTCCCTCGGTGAACATCAGTGACTTCTATCAGTCGATAGATGTCTTTATTCACGGGTCGCGTATCGGAGAAACGTTCGGTTGCGTCATCGCCGAGGCCATGGCAAACGGAATTCCCGTGGTCACCCTGAGCACGCCCGGCCGAGGAAAGTCCAACGCCCAAGTAGAACTCGTCGAGCACAAGGTGACCGGATTTGTCTGCAGGTTTGGATGGCAGTATTCAGGTG
>JBKPKC010000120.1:0-11804 GCA_046765595.1 Nitrospirota bacterium | reverse complement strand
ATGCATCTGAAAACAGTTCCAAAAACTGCCGTGAGGCCTCACGCAGTTCGGATTCCTTCAGCAAGTCGCGCCTCAATGTCAGCGCAGACAACTGATATGCCATCCACTCTTTCAGGATGACATCCTGTTTGCTTCGAATGTCGTCGGCCATCTGCGTGTGCTGCCCCATGGATATCCTCCCCTTCTTAATGATGATTCGCCCCACGATCGCGCTGCCCGCCGTCAGCCTGCCGTCTCCGATGCACCGGTGACGCCAGGCTGTCAGCGCGCCACTGACCCGCTTCCGGCATGCATCGTGAGTACTTCACGCATTCTGCGGTACAACTCGTTGACCGCGGCTTCCTTGGTCAGTAACAGAACAGCGCCGGCCTTCAGCATGGCTTGAACGTTGTTCCCTGTCGCGTTCACCGATAACCCGATCACCGGAATTTCCGGATACGTTCTGCTGATATGTGCGGTAGCCTCGATGCCGCTCATTTTCGGCATATTGATGTCCATCACGACTAATGCAGGCCGGAGGCGTTCGACCAGCGCCAGCGCATCTTCGCCGTTCGAGGCCTCCCCTACGATCTCGACGTCATCGTAGGATTCGAGCACGCTGCGCAGCCCTTCCCGTACCATGGCATGGTCGTCGACCAGGAGCAGCCGGATCTTCGCGGGCTTGTGTTGAAGAGCGGACGGCGGCGTACGAGAGGCTTGAGCGGACAGGGACGCTGCCAGGGCCTCGGACTCCCTCTCCAAGTTCGTGTCGATTACGTCCATTTCAATGATCGGCAGCGACAAGGTTGCCGTCGTGCCCTGCCCCGGCGAGGAAAAGACGTTGAATGTTCCGCCCATCGCTTTCATCCGTTCGCGGATGCTGAATAGTCCGAACTTGGAAGACTGGGCATTGACGGGTGAGACCGCCGCATCAGCGACGTCAAAGCCGATACCATCGTCCTTGACCTCGATGCGCAAACCGCCGTCGGCCCGCTCAAGAACGATCACGGCCTGATTCGACTGTGCATGCTTGGACGCATTGATCAACAGCTCCCGGACCGATTGAAACAGGAGTACCGCCTGATCCTCCGGCAGCGGGATTTCGGTCTCCGGAACCTGGACCGTCACGATGAGGTCATGCCGCTTCATCTGCTGAGCCAGCCATAAGAGGCCGGCGGCCAAGCCGTGCTCGTGCAGCACGGGGGGACTCAATTCCGCGACGAGCGTCCGCGTGTATTGCAGCGCCTCGCCCAGGACCTCGTCGGTTTGCTTCATGATGTCGAGGGCGCGGGGAGCTGTGTCGGCGACCCGCAGGCCCTGTCCCAGTTTGAGTTTCCCCAGCACGAGCATTTGCTGCAGATGGTCATGTAGCTCGGTCGCCAGCCGTTTGCGCTCGCGCTGCTCGGCCAGATTCAGTTCGGTCGCCAGCGCGCGGAGACGGGCTTGCGAATGCACCAATTCCTGGGTTCGTTCGGCGACGAGTTGTTCCAGCTGGGCGGCAAATTCCCGCAGACGCTCCTCGCTGCGCCGGAGCGCCTCGCGCGCGAGCACCTGCACGGACACGTCGCGGAAATAACAGACGACGCCGAAGCGTCCGTCGGGCAGCACGATTCTGTCCACGCGCCATTCGTACGATTCGATGACGCCCCGGTCGCGCCGCCGTTCGATGCGCTCGGGCGCGATATAGGGCTCGCCCGTGTCGAGCGTATGCCGGAAGATCATCACCAATTCGTCTGCGTAAGGCTGTTCCCAGAGAATGTGGACGATCTCGCCATAATCCCGGCCGATGAGATTCGGAATGTCCCCGAACACCGGCAACGCGAGCGGGTTCACCTGCGCCAGCCGAAAATCTGCATCCACGAGGTAGACGCCGAGCGGCGCTTGATTCAACAGGGTTTCGAACTGTTGACTCTGGCACCGGAGCGCATGCTCCGTCTGGCGGTATTCGGTGACGTCCCTTGTAATGCCGCCGACGGCAATGACCTGTCCGTCGGCGCCGAGGACCGGCGTTAAAATATAATCATACATCCGACGGCCGAAGGTGCCGGTAAACGGCACCTCCCCACGGATCGGCTGCTTCGTTGCGATGATCTGGTCGATTTCCCGGTCGTGCATCTGCGCATGCCACGGCTCATAGCCGAGTTCGAGGCACGTTTTTCCCATCGCCTCATCCCAGGTCTTCCCCCACATCTTGAGCAATCCCTCATTGGCGTAAAGGAAGCGGTGGTTGAGGTCGAACACATAAGCCAGGTCGGGAGTGGTCCTCAGGATGGATTCGTACAGCCGGCGCTGGTGCGCCAACGCATCCTGGGCCTCCTTGCGCTCGGTGACATCGATGCCGTTGGGATGAAGGAAGATGACGCGACCGTCTTGATCGCGGATGGGATGCATGGCGAAGTCCACGACGTGCTGCGTGCCGTCAGCCCACCAATAGGGCAGGATTTCCCGAAACACGTGGCCTAATGCGGCCTGCTCCGCCGCCTGGCGGATCCTGGCCTTCACCTCTTCCGAGCCGCGCCACCAAGGCGTCTTCCAGAACGGCCGGTTTAGTACGTCCGCCCTTACATATCCACAGGCGTTGACGGACAGGTCGTTGGCCTCCCGCAGGCACCCATCCAGATCCACGACGCCGGCAAAGACACCCGACTGATGGAATAAGGACTCGAACCTCGCCGTTGCGGCAACCAGCGCTTCGTCTGCGCGTTTTTGATCGGTAATATCCTGCGCGAACACCAGAATGCCGACGACGGCGCCGGCCTCCGTTTTCAGCGGCACCTTGTCCGTGCGTAGCCAACGAGTCTCGCCGCTGGGGAGCCGATAGGGCGCGATGATTCCCAGCTTCGGAGCCCCCGTCCCAATCACCACGAGATCGTCTTCGTAGTAGCGGTCTGCGTCGACCGGATACAGGTCGGCCACCAGGCGGCCTTCGACCTGCTCCTTCGACAATCCGATCGACTCGGCGCCGGCACGGTTGACCCGCATGATGCGGTTTTGCGTGTCCTTGTACCAGATCATCGCCGGCGCATTGTCGAGGATCAGCTGCAGTTCCTCCTGCAGCCGAAGGCGGGTGTGTTCGGCTTCACGCCGGCTGCGGGCGAGATCCAGATGTGTCCGGACACGGGCCAACAATTCCTTGGCGCTAAACGGCTTGATGAGATAGTCGTCGGCGCCCCGCTCCAATCCCTCAATCCGGGATTCTTCACCGGCGCGCGCCGACAGCAAAATGATCGGAATCGTGTTCGTCTCCGGACGTTTTCGGAGCTCTTGGACCAGACCAAACCCGTCGAGCCGCGGCATCATGACATCCGCCAGCACGAGATCCGGAGGACAGGCGAGAATCCGTTCAAGCGCAGCCTCGCCATCGTCGACGCTGACGACCTGATATCGCGAATCCAATAAACGACACACATAGGCACGCATGTCCGCATTGTCGTCGACGACGAGGACGGTCGGCCGCGGCTGAGAAGAGTCCACCGTCGTCGCCTGATCCGCCGCAACATTCGCCGCACCCGTCTCCGGATTCGAGGATCCTGACGGGATCCAGCGCAGCGCTTCCTCGACGAACACATCGGCGCGGGACGGAGTCGGGGGCGCGTAACGGGCGCCGCGAACGTGATCCTGGGGCAAGTGAGCAGAACCGAGCGGAAGCCGCACCGTGAACGTCGATCCCCGATCGATCGTGCTGGCGACCTCGATCGTGCCTCCGTGGAGCTGGATCAATTGTCTGACGAGCGCAAGGCCGATGCCGGTGCCTTCGATGCTCCGGCCCTTTGCTCCCGGAATCCGATGAAAGCGCTCGAAAATTCGCTCCAATTGATCTTCGCGTATGCCGGTTCCGGTGTCCTCGACGCGGAGCGTCGCGCAGGGAAGAGGCGACAATTCTTCGCACATGCTGACCGTGATGCCGCCCTCGAAGGTGAATTTGAAGGCATTGCTGAGCAAATTGAGCACGATTTTTTCCCACATGTCTCGATCGACATAGACCTGCTGCGAAAGCGAAGGACAATCCACCTCCAGCGTCAATCGCGCCTGCTCGGTCGCCGACCGAAACACGCCGGCCAAGTCCGCGGTGAACTGCGGGAGGTCGGTGGGCTCGAAACTGGCCTCAATACGACCGCCCTCGATGCGCGCAAAGTCGAGCAGCGAATTGACCAACTTGAGCAGCCGGCGGCTGTTGCGGTACGCAAACTCGAGCCGTCCCTTGTGCGCCTGCGCGTGTTCGGACACTGAATCCTTGAGGGCTTCTTCGAGCGGATCGAGCATCAGCGTCAGCGGCGTGCGAAATTCATGACTGACGTTGGAAAAAAACGTCGTCTTGGCACGATCCAGCTCGGCGAGCATTTCGGCCCGCTTGCGTTCTTCCTCATACGCCCGGGCATTGGCGATGGCGGTGGCAACTTGGTTTGCCAGCAGTTCGAAGAATCCTCGGTATTGATCGTCAAGCGGTCTGCGTGGACTCACCCCTGCAATTAGAAATCCGGCGAGACGATCTTGTCCCGATGCTCTTTTTAGCGGGAGCGCGACAGCCGTGTGCGGCGATTCCGGCCAGGCACCGCCCGGTAAGGCGCCGAATCGCTGGTCTAGGTCGCTCATGACTTCGGCCCGACCGTTCGCCAGCACGTGGCCCAACAGCCATCCGGCCGAATTGTCATCCGCTTTTGCGACCTCGACGCGTGCAGGGGCGGCGGGAGATCCGGATGGGATCCCAACCGAAGCAGTCAACTGGGCGGTCTTGGCCTCACCGTCGAGCAGGTAAATCAAGGCAAAGGGTAAATCGTGGGGGTTTTCGGTGAGAATTCGCGCCGCGACCTGGCATGCCTCCTCTGCGGATTTGGCTTCCTCCGAGGTACGCGCAGACAGTTCCCGCAGCGTCTTTAATCGCCGCTCTCCGAGGACGCGGGTGGTCGTCTCGCTGACGATACAGAAGACGCCCCCGACTTTGCCTGTCTCGTCGCGAACCGGGTCGTAGGAGACGTCGAAGAAGGTTTCTTCTTTATGACCATACTCGAAACGTTTCATGAAGAACGGCCTATCGCTGGCCCAAAAGGCTTCTCCGGTGTTGATCACACCCTCGAACAATTCCTTGAGGCCGTCGGTCCAGAGTTCCTTCCAGGTTTCCTGGGCAGGTAACCCGAGGGCACGAGGATGCTTTCCTCCCAACACCGGACGATAGGCGTCGTTGTAGATGGTGATGAGCTCGTGCCCCCAAAAGAGCACAATTTGCGCCTTCGAGGGGAGGAGAATGCTCACTGCGCTGCGGAGACTTTGCGGCCAGCTTTCGACCGGCCCGAGTGAAGTCTTCGACCAGTCGAATTCCCGGATTCGCTTCCCCATTTCACCGCCGCCTCGCAAAAACCTGTCGACGGCGTTGGCCCCTATTGGTTCACTATCCTGGCTCATTATTCCCACGTCTTGAATTTAAGTGTTCACAGCTCAACTCAGATGCTTCCAAGATCTCACGGGCCATTTGAGACTTGGAGATCTGAGAGGGTCTCTCATCTTTCAGCGTACTTCAGCCACACCTTTACCGTTCGTCACCTCGCCGTCGAGGACTTCCCGGATGGTCCGGTACAACTCATCGACCGCGGCCTCCTTGGTAAGCAGGACGGCTCCTCCTGCGTTGAGGATGGCGCGGCGCGCCTCCTCGCCGGCTTGAACGGAGAGACCGATCACGACCGTCTCAGGCCACCGGGCTTTGATGCGCGCAGTGGCTTCAATGCCGTTTTTCTTGGGCATATTGAGATCCATGACGACGAGCGCGGGGCGCAACTGCTCCACCAATTCGATCGCCTCTTCGCCGTTCGACCCTTCGCCGACGATCATGACGTCCTCGTAGGACTCCAGGAGACTGCGCAATCCCTGGCGAACCATCGTATGGTCGTCGACCAATAGGAGCCGGATCGTATTGCCGGGCGGTGGGTGATACGGCGCATGCGGAATCTGGAAGACCGATTCTTCCGACGGCGCTGTCGATGTCCGTTGGCCTTGGGGGGTCGGCATTTCTCCTGCGACCGGTGGCGCTTTCTTCGTGAGAGGCAGTGTCATCGTGACTGTTGTGCCTTCGCCCGGGCTGCTCTGGACCTCGAGTTGTCCGCCCATCGCCTGCATCCGCTCTCTCACGCTGAAGAGACCGAAATGACCGTTTGCCGACTTCGCTTCCATGGCGAACTGATCGAACCCTCGTCCCCGGTCTTCGACCTCGATGCGAAGCTGCTGCCCCGGATCGACCTTTAATGAGACGGTGGCACGGTCGGTGCCCGCGTGTTTGGCGACGTTGATCAACAGTTCCCGGACCGATTGAAATAGCAGCACCGCCTGATCGTCGGGCAGGTGGACGCGCTCCTGAGACAGTCGTACGTCGACCATCAGCCCATGCAGAGGCATCTGTTTCGCGAGCCACGTGAGTGCCGACGGCAATCCTAATTCATCCAACACCGGCGGGTTCAGCTTGGCCATCAACGAGCGGGTGTACTCACCGGCCTTCTCAAGCAGCGTGTCGATTTCCGCCACGAGCTGCTGCGCGGCCGGCGCTTCAGTCGGCACCTTCTGCCGAAGCTGACTCATCTTGATGCGTCCCAGTGCCAGGATTTGGGCCAGATAATCGTGGAGTTCCGATGCCAGCCGCTTCCGCTCCCGCTGTTCCGCCAGCGTCAATTCGCTGGCCAACGCCTGCAGCCGCTGGTTCGATGCGACGAGGTCGCGCGTGCGATCCAGCACGCGCTGCTCGAGGTCGCCGTTGAGCCGCCGGAGGGCCTCCTCCGCGCGCTTGCGCTGGCCCAATTCCATTTCCAGCGCATGATTTGCCACCTTCAGCTGGGCCGTCCTCGAGGCGATGCGAAGCTCCAACTCGGCGTTGAGCGAGACGATCGCGTTGCGAGCAGCCGCATGCTCTTCGCGCAGCCGTCGTTGCTCGAGCGCATGCCTGACCGACTCTCCCAGGCGTCCCAGCCGGTCTTTCAGCAGATAATCCGCCGCCCCACCCCGCATCAGCGCGACCGCTTCTTCGTCCCCGATCGCGTGGGAGACGATGATGAAGGGGATCCCCAGGTCGCTTTGCTGGGTAAGCTGCAGCGCTTCGGACGAGCTGAAATGCGGCAGGTTGTGGTCGTAGATGATGACATCCGGCCGCTCTTCGGCCAGCCCGTCGAGAAACGCCTCGCGTGTGTCGACGCGGCGGAACTGCGGATCGAAACCGCTTTTTCGCAGCTCACGGATGGCCAATTCGGCATCAGTGGGATCATCCTCTACGATCAAGAGACGCAGTGTTGCCATAGCCCCCTCTCCTTCCAGACGCCCGGTTGATATTCAGACAGACAATTCCGCCGGCACCTGATTGAGACTCATCCAGTACAGTCCCAACTGCCGCACGGCATCGCTGAACTGTGGAAAGTCGACCGGTTTTACGACGTAGCTGTTCACTCCGTAATCGTAGCTTCGCTCCAGATCCTGTTCTTCCCGCGACGAGGTGAGCACGACGATCGGAATATGCTTGGTCCGCGGATCGGACTTGCACTTCTGCAAGATTTCCAACCCGTCGATCTTGGGCAGCTTGAGATCGAGCAGGATCAGCCGGGTGGTCTGGGCATGGCTGCGATCGGCGTACCGACCTGTTCGAAACAAGCACTCCAGCGCCTCTTCGCCGTCGCGCACGACGTGCACCTTGGCCGCAATGTGATGCTTTTGAAAGGCCCGCAAGGTGATCTCTACGTCTTGCGGGTTGTCTTCAACCAGGAGAATCTGCATCTCATCGGTCATCGGATCGCCTTTCGTAGGGAGAAAAAAAACGTGGCCCCCCCGTCGACTTTGCCTTCCGCCCACGCACGTCCGCCGTGCCGCTGCACAATGCGTTGCACGATGGCGAGGCCGACGCCAGTGCCCTCGAAGTCTTCCTTGAGATGGAGGCGCTGAAAGACGCCGAAGAGCTTGTGCACGTACTTCATGTCAAATCCCACACCGTTGTCTTTGACATAATAGACGCATGCGTCGGCCTGCCGGTCGTCGGGCAGCCAGCCCACCTCAATCTGCGTGACCGGCCGTCCTCGCGTGAACTTGAAGGCGTTCGAGATGAGGTTTGCCCACACGAGCTTCAGCAAGCGCCAGTCTCCATGACAGTCCGGCAGATCGCCGATCGTGAGATCGAGATGCGGCCGGCTCTGCGTCAAGGCGAGTTCCTCCGCGACTTCTTTCACGATCTCTCTCATCCTGGTCGGGCGAAAATCCATGCCGATCCGGCCCAACCGGGAAAACTCCAACAGATCGTCGATCAGTTCACCCGCCTGCCCGGCGGCTTTTCTCATGATGCCCAGACAACGCCGCACCTCGTCGTTCAACTGCGGGCCATGGTCCTCTTCGACAATGCGCACGTAGGCATCGATCGTGCGCAGGGGCGCACGAAGATCGTGCGAGACCGAATACGAGAAACTTTGCAGTTCGCGGTTGGCCTCCGCCAGGCTCGCTTTCTGCTGGTGTAGTTCGTCGTTGGCGGCCGTGAGCGCCCGGTCACGGTCTCTGAGTGCCTGATCGGCGCGTTTTTGTTCGGTGACGTCGTGGAACACCACCACCAGCCCGGTGACGTCGTCGCCGGACCGCATGGGTGCCGCGCTGTAGACCACATCGAAACAACTGCCGTCTTTACGGATGAAGACGTCCTCCTGGTTCAACAGCGCCACGCCCTTCTCGAACACGCGCAACACCGCACAGTGTTCCGTAGGAAACGGCCTGCCGTCCGGGTACTTGTAATGCGCGATGTCGTGCATGGACTTCCCAAGCAGCTCGTCTTTTTTCCATCCGAGCAACAGCTCGGCGGCGCGGTTCATCGACACGACGCGGCCTTGCCGATTGAGCGTGTACACGCCCTCGCCCATGTTACCGACGATGGCTTCCTGGTACTGCAATGCCTGACGCAGCCGTTCGCGGCTTTGCGTCAGCATCTTTTCGTGCTCAACGCGCTCGGTGATGTCCCTGGCGATCTTTGAGGCCCCGATCACTCTGCCCTGCGCGTCGAAGATCGGAGAAATCGTGAGCGACACGTGGAAATCGCTGCCGTCCTTTCGACGTCTGATCGTCTCGTACGTTTCAATCGTCTCGCCGCGCGAGATGTTGTCCAGTATGCGGCGTTCTTCCTCCTGCCGCTCGCGCGGGATCAATTTAAGGACCGGCTGGCCGATCATTTCGCTGGCCTGATAGCCGAAGAGTTTTTCCGCCCCCTGGTTCCAGCTGGTGACGATGCCGTTGAGATCCTTGCTCACGATCGCATCGTCGGATGATCGCACGATGGCCGCCAGATGGGCGGTGGCGCGCTCCGACCGCAACCGCTCGGAGATATCCCTGAACTGTGCCGTAAAAAACGTCGGCGCCCCCGGTCGTTTCGTGGCGGTAATGCAGAATTCCACGGGAAGTTCCGTTCGGTCCGCCCGTAGCGCCGGCATCTGGATTCGACGTCCCATGCCTTGACCCGTCTCCCCGCAGCCCCGCAGCCATTGTTTGTACCGTTCGCGCCAATGGGCCGGAATGATCAAATCGGACACCGTCCGTCCGACCGCCTGAGCCTTGCTATACGAAAACACGTGTTCGGCTGCCGGATTGAAATCCTGAATGCGTCCGTCCGCATCCATCGTGATTAGCGGATCGAGCGATGATTCAAAGATCGCGCGGGTCCTGGCTTCGCTTTCCCGCAGGGTCTCTTCCGTGCACTTCCGCTCGGTGATGTCGAAGTTCACCCCGGTCAGCCGGACCGTCCGGCCTTCCGAATCTCTGATCCAGCGCCAACGGCCGACCAGCCAGCGAATTTCCCCGTTCGGCCTGATGATGCGGAATTCACGGTCCTCGGCCTTGCCGGTCGTGCGTGAGCGCTCGACTGCGTCGACCATCGCCTCCCGGTCATCCGGATGGACATACTGCTCCCACGCCGCTTGCGTGTTTCCGAATTCCTCAGCGCGGAGCCCATAGATGGCATAGAGTTCGGGACTCCACGTATTGAAGCCGGTCTCCAGATTCCAATCGAACGAGCCGATGGCGGACGCTTGCTGAGCCAGGGCCAGGCGCTCTTCCGTCACGCGGATGCCGTGAGCCAGCTCCTCGGCGCGTGCCCGTGCCCGATGCATCGCCTGACCGAAAACAATGAACGTCACACTCACCGCGACATAGGTGGCGAGACCCACTTGCTGAGAAACGTCAGCGACCGCAAACGACGAGCGAGGCGGGATAAAAAACCACAAGGAGAGGACGCCCCCGAGCAAGGTGGCGGTGACGGCAGGAGCCAAACCCGCATACCAGGTCGTAAAGGCGATGGCCACGAAGAACGTGACGTATGGGAGGTGATCGCCGAGAAAGGGATCCAACGCGAGGCGGCAAGCCAAGGCTACGGTCGTAGCCATCAAGGCGGCGGCTTGCCCTTTCACGATCGCAGGAATAGTCGCCCTTGATCCGTTGCCCTTCATTCTTTCTTTCACTGCGACAAGCGAACGCCGCTTCCAGGCCGCATGACGGCCCATTGGCCCTTGCCGGACGCGCTCTGATGTCCAATAGACCGTGTAAGTTATTGGTGAAGCGAGAGAATTATAGGGGATTTTGCTTTGCGTCAACCCCTAGGGGGATCCCTAGTTTTGGGGGTTTTCGCAAAAATGGCGACCGGCTCGGAAGTCGAATCCGCCTGGCGTCAGCAGGGAGGACGATACACCTCCATCATCTCGATGTTTATCGTAGCGGGATAAAACTCACCAAACCGATTCATCACCCATCCTTTATTGGCGTGAACCTCCTTGAGCAAGATCGGCTGCGCGACGTACTTTGGACAGACTGGAGAAATCACGACAAATTGGTGAGAGGCGCTCGTCTGTTCGCTCCAGTAACAGTCATAGACCTGGACCTGGACCGCCTGATCTCCAAGGATGGTCTGGCTCGGGGGCTCTGCGCCACAGGTCATGTTTCCATTTAACACCAGCATCAGAAACAGGGCGATGGCATTCATGATTGACTCCTGCGAAGGCCCATTGCATTGCGATTGCCTTCGTCAATAACGACGAAAGATCGCGCAGTTTCGACACTTATTTCAGCTTGTGCAAGAACGGTTCCGAGCGCACACAGGGTCGCCTGTTCTGGAAACGAAGCGGCTGCTCGATGAATTCCTGCGAATTCCCCACTACCGGCAGGCGTCATGCCCAACGGACATCGGATACATCGACCGAGGAGGGACAAGTTGTCCTGTACTGTATGAAATGAGTGCTATCGGACTGCCTAGCCGCAAAGGGAGAAGCGCGCTTGCGTGGTCTCGGAAGCCCCGCCCATGGACTAGAGTGAATCCAGCGGACGCCAAGGGTTCACTCGGATCAGACCATCCGTCAAGACAGACCATGATCAAGCAGGGTTTGGGGCCGTCTCTCGCTGACACAAGACTATGAAGCGCAAGAAATCTCCAGTGAGGGAGCCTCGCTCGGGCGTCCCTCCTGTACAGGACCCGCCCAACCGGAAGACCGGCAAAAACACTCCTGCCGGCGACCCGCCGGCCAGCCGGCGTCCGATCAGATTCACATCGTGAGTGTTGAGACCACTGCGCCGCAACGCAGTGGTGAAGATGCGGCGTTGAGTGCTAGTGCGGCTACGCGGCTTGCGTACCGTAATGCTTGAAGAGCTGCACTTCGTAGGTCGGAGTGATCAATTTCGAGGGATCGTAGACCGGAGCCGATTCGATCGCCCGTTGGGTCAGGAGGACCGCCACCGAGCGATCGGCCCAGCCGATATGGTCAATACGCATGGTCTGGAGCAGCACTTTCTTGCCCGGAAGCCAATTTCGGGTATCGACTTCGAGATATCGGACGGTCCATGCA
>JBKPKC010000119.1:0-6758 GCA_046765595.1 Nitrospirota bacterium | reverse complement strand
AGCACGCCGACGTTGTCCCCCGCCTGGCCCTCATCGAGCACCTTGCGGAACATCTCCACCCCGGTCACCACCGTGGCTTGGTTCGGCCGCAGCCCCACGATCTCGATTTCGTCCCCGACTTTCACGATGCCCCGCTCGCAGCGTCCCGTCACGACCGTGCCGCGCCCGCTGATCGTGAACACGTCTTCGATCGGCATCAAAAACGGCTTGTCGATCGGCCGCTGCGGGGTCGGAATGTAGCTATCCACGGCCTCTAACAACTTGAGAATGCTTGGCACCCCCAGCGGCCCCTGATCGCCCTCGATGGCTTTCAAGGCGCTCCCCTGGATGATCGGCGTCTTGTCGCCGGGGAAGCCATACTTGCTCAGCAGCTCACGGACTTCCAACTCCACCAGATCCAACAGTTCCTTGTCGTCGATCTTGTCGGCCTTGTTCAAAAACACCACGATGAAGGGCACGCCCACCTGCCGGGCCAACAAGATATGCTCGCGCGTCTGGGGCATCGGCCCGTCGGCGGCACTCACCACCAAAATCGCCCCGTCCATCTGGGCCGCCCCGGTGATCATGTTCTTCACGTAGTCGGCGTGCCCCGGGCAATCCACGTGCGCGTAGTGCCGCTTATCGGTCTCATACTCCACGTGGCTGATGGCGATCGTCATAATCTTGGTCGCGTCCCGGCGCCCCTGGCTCTCGCTCGCCTTCGCCACTTCGTCGTAGCTCACGAACTTCGCCATGCCTTTGTCCGCACTGATCTTCGTCAACGCCGCCGTCAACGTGGTCTTCCCGTGATCCACGTGCCCGATCGTCCCGATATTCACGTGCGGCTTCTTGCGTTCATATTTCGCTTTCGCCATAAATCACTCCTTCTCTCCAAACACTGGATGATTCATCCGATCGCCGACAATTGTGAGGGCTCTCGGCCGAGCAAGCTTTGGTTTGGAGCCCACGACGCGGATCGAACGCGTGACCTCGTCCTTACCAAGGACGTGCTCTACCAACTGAGCTACGTGGGCCATGTGATTGTCTTGCGTCATCCGTGAAGGGTTCCGACAGTCGTCAACTTGATCTACACGTCCAGGCTCGCGAGTTCCGCTGATCCCTTGCCCGCGTCACGACCAACGTTGGAGCGGGCGGTGGGAGTTGAACCCACGACAGCCAGCTTGGAAGGCTGGGACTCTACCGCTGAGCTACGCCCGCCTTGACTGCAACGTGATGTTGAGCGTGAAAGCCGGAGACGATGATGACCTGGCCTAACACTCAGCACTGCCGTTCGCATTTGCCTGCTGTGGTGGGCAGGCAAGGATTCGAACCTTGGAAGCCGATGGCAACAGATTTACAGTCTGCCCCCTTTGGCCACTTGGGTACCTGCCCGAAATCTTCAGCGCAAAAAAATTCCAGGTACGGAAGGCCCTCGTTTCGCATCAATAAAGATGATGGGAAAAGAAGAGCAGGCTGGTCCACGCACAGCCCCTCCCTCCTTAAAATTAAGGAAGAAAGTGATGAGCTACGGATCAGCCTTGTTCAGGAAACGGCTGATTCTATTGATGAAGTGATGCCAAGTCAAGCCCCTTGAAACCGGGAAGGTTTTTTGTGGTTTCCCTCACGGTTAGGACGGCTCTCTATCAGGAGACACCTAAGCCTGATCCACGGCGATCCATGCCGCACAAACACATAAAAGGATAACGTATTCAATTACTTCAAGACACTTGCTCGCAATCTTTCGGGTGCAGGAGGCTGCCTTGGGTCTTCTCAAGCCTCTTGAGCACCTGCCTCACGAGATCAGCGGAAAACTCCAACGGCCTGGCCATGAGACGCCCGATTTCCTCACTGGAAAGCCGGGAATTTGGGGCTAAAAACCGCTTTCTCGTCACGCTTCGTTCCCCAGGGTCTTCAGGCTCATAGTAGCCGCGAAGCTTGCCCTCACGATCCGCTTCTTCGAAACGCCGCAACCAGGCATCACGTTGCTTGCCAGGCTGCTGGATAGAACGATCGCCATGATGCCGCAGCTCAAGCTGGCTCCACACCGTCCAGCCGACGAATACGGCCCATCCTTCGTTCAACGCTTCCCATGATTCCCGGTCGCTCAGAAAGCGCTCTTCCGTTTCCGTTTTCCGTTGAACGACAGGCGTGATCATGACGACGCCATACCGGCACCGTTGCTGCTGGCGCGCAAAGCTCAAGAACGGATCCGCCTGCCCCTGCGCTTCCTGCGAGGCGAGGTAGTCCATATATGCATGGAACAGTTCATGATACAGCGTTTCCAATTCTGCATGGGTCAGCCGGCTCAGCGGGCGCAAGGTCCGTCCGGCGACGTTGAACGAGAGGGTGCGGTTCAACACCATGCGATGCTCAGACGGATGATACTCGGCGGCAAAGGTTTGCAAGTCATCAAACTCAAAGCGAACGAAATCGGCAGGCACTGCTGCCAGGAACTTGGTCGGTAACCCCAGGCCGTCGGCTTCAGAGATGATTTGCTTCCAGATATGACCGGCAGAACCAGCGGTCTCCTGGCCAAGAACTGGAATGGCCGACACATACATGAACAGCACTGCCAGAAACACCACGAGCGGGTACATCGAGGGCTCAATAGTCTCTGTCGCGGTAACGGCTCCAGTTGGCCTCGGAACCTTCTTCGACCAAAGCCAGCTGTTCAAACATCGCCGGAGAGACATGATCGAGAAAGCGTGTGGGCTTCGACAGCAGCATCCCGCTGCTCTTGTCGAACACATTAATGGGATAAGTGAGAAACAAATGCCGCTTGGCCCGCGTCACCGCGACATAGAACAGGCGCCGTTCCTCTTCGAGCTCGTCGTCGGTGACGAACGAATACATGGATGGAAACTTTCCATCGACGACCCAAATGACGAACACACATTGCCATTCAAGGCCTTTGGCCGAGTGAATGGTCGACAACACCATCCGCTCGTCGTCGCGATCAGGAGCCTCGACGTCGACCGCGCTGCCGTCGGGCGGCTCGAGAGCCAGATCCGACAGAAAGGCGTCTACTTCGGGATACCCTTCAGCGATGGTGTGCAGGTGATCGAGGTCTCGAATGCGCTTCGGGTAGTCGTCATAGTGTTCCTTGAGGATCGGCAAGTAATACTCATAGATGTGATTGACTTGTTCGGCGGTCCGCCGATCCTCCGCTCCCGAGAGACTTTCCAACGTATGGGCCAAATTCTTAAGCCCTTGTGAGGATCGTCCGCTCGCGCCACGCAGGGCATCATAAGGCTTTTCCGATTTGACGAGCGTGGTCAGTAGATCCTGGGCTTTTTTCGGGCCGACCCCTTCGACGAGCATCAGAACTCGGTGCCAGCTCACAGCATCAAGCGGATTCGCCACGACGCGAAGATGCGCCAACAGATCTTTGACGTGCGCGGTTTCAATGAATTTGACCCCGCCGCGCTTGATAAAAGGCAGTCCGTGCTTGGAGAGTTCGATTTCCAGGTCAAAGGAGTGGAAACTCGATCGAAACAGGACGGCGACTTCGCTCAAGAGCACGCCTTCCTCGCGCAATTCGAGAATCTTCTGAGCCACGAAGCGCGATTGGGCGTTTTCGCCTGCCGCTTCGGCGAGCGTTGGCAGCGGGCCATCCAGTTTCCGCGTGAACAGGTGTTTGGTGTATTTTTCCGCGGCCTCTTCGATGATGCAGTTGGCGAGATTCAAAATCGGCTGCGTGCTCCGATAGTTCTCTTCCAGTTTATAGATGGTCGCGCCCGGAAACAACGTGGGAAACTCCATGATGTTTTTGAAGGTCGCTCCCCGAAACGCATAAATCGACTGGCTGTCGTCGCCGACAACCATGACGTTCTGATGTGACGCGGCCAAATTCCTGATCACATCCGCTTGTAATCGATTCGTGTCCTGGTACTCGTCCACCAAAATGTAGCGGTACAGTCGTGAAATCCTTTCTCGGGCCTGCACATCCTGCATGAGGAGTTGACGCAGCAATACGAGAAGATCGTCATAGTCCGCCAATTGGCGTTGACGCTTGGCGGCTCGATACCCGGCCTGAAGTTGCGTGAGGGCCTCTATATGATCGGCGAAGTGGCTGAATTCCTCGATGAGGATGTCGTCAAGGCTCCGCAACGTATTCTCGGACTTGCTGAAGATCTCGGCAACGGTGCCCTTCCTCGGAAAACGTTTGTCTTTTTCGTTGAGCCCGAGTTGCGATCGGACGAGCGCGATCAGGTCTTCGGCATCGCTTCGATCCAAAATCGTGAATCCTGGCTCCAATCCGATGGCCCGGCCATACCGCCGCAGGAGCATGTTGGCGACCGAGTGAAATGTGCCTCCGCACACCCGCTCGCTGCGCACTCCGATGAGCTCTCCCGCGCGCTGCAACATCTCTTGCGCGGATTTTCGCGTGAATGTCAGTAGGAGAATGTGCGAAGGATCGACGCCGCTATCGATGAGATAGGCCACGCGGTAGACAAGTGTCCGCGTCTTCCCGCTGCCTGCGCCGGCAATCACCAATGAAGGGCCATCATCGGCAGTCACCGCGGCCAGTTGCTGCGGATTCAACGCAGCCGCGTAATCGATCGAGAGCTTCCGGGGAGCATGGTCCTCGGGCTGACGTTTCAACACGTATGGGGTGATATCGCGACTCATGCAGGAGCAACAGGTGACTGCGCTGTATAACATTACGAACGCGACTGTTTCAACGTAAGGGACGGCGCGCCTGCGGCCGATGCGCTAGTGCCGCGTCGTGGACAGCCCCGCGTGACGCGCTTGCAAAGGGGCGACGGCACCGGGAATGCGGTTGAAGACGCGGAGAATCAGGAGGATCGTCACCGGCAGATAGATCATGACGCCCACCAAACCCAGGAGAGGCTCATCGATCCAGAATGTGACGGTGAGATTAAAGATAAGGACGCCGTAGTAGAGCGCGCATCCGAGAAGCAGGTGCCCGGCAACGGCGGCGTCGATAGGCAGCGGAGGCAGACGCCGGTCGATGATGAAGTAGATCGAAAGAGCGGCCAGTCCCACGACCGCCCAGCCTACAAAGTTCATGAGGGGAATTCCGAAGTACAATCCCGGGTCGGGATAGCCGTAAATCAGGCCGAGAAACCATCGGTCGCCACGCAGAGCCACTGGATCGATGATCACGTCGATGAACATGAGAAACGCGGCCGTTAGCACGAGCGAAGGCCATCCGGTTCTGATCGTGGGATCCAATGCGAGTTGCAACCGATAACGATTCGGCTGTGCGACGGAGGGCAGAAGAAAGACGAGGGCCATACAGTAGCTGGCAAAGAGCAGAAAGGTGAAGGAGAGAGAATCCATAAACGGCACGTCCGCGATATACAGTTCCTGTCCTACCGTCGAGGCGGTGTAATAGTAGAAGCCAAAGGGCACGCCTACGCGCGTCGATGAGAATTCGCAGAGAAAGGCCGTGATCCAGCCGGCGACAAGAAAGGCGCCCGTCCTCCGCCAGCCCAGAAGCCACCGGCCGATGAGGAGAAAGGCCGCGAGAAAGGCGAAGACATACGGGCGCAGGATGAGTGTTTTGAAGAACAGCAGCGGAACGTCTTCCATCATCAGGGCCTGAACACCACTTCCGTCTCGTTTCGCCGCGCATTGTGGACGACTGGACGGCGATTTGCCAGGACAAACGGCGCGAGACACAGATGAGGCTTCAGCGGCCCTTCCCTCTTGGAGCCCAGATCATCACTCGGTTATAATGCGCCATCCACAAAGGGAGGAAGCCTCCGAATCATGCCCATGGCCAACACGTCTTACGGTGAACAACAACGCTCGCTTGCCGACCTGATGCTGGCTGTCGCCGGCGAGTCGGTGACCGTCATGAAAAAGACCGCGCCTGATCAGGCGCTTAAACTCAAGCGGCAAGACGAGTGGAAACTGTACCTGGAATTTCTCAAAGTGACATTTAATCTTGCCGACCGCCTGTCGGCCTTTCACATTCCCATTAAAGATCAACTCGAATTTATGAACGGGCTTGAGGGGACGGTGACGGACCGCTTGCGGGCCGTGCTGGAACCTGCCTTCGGCTCGAGCGTCGATCAAAATGAGATCATGATGACGATCAGCGGCGTAGTGGCGGAAAGCCGCAAGCTGTACGAAGGCTACCGGTTCTCGATCACTGAAGACAGCAAGGCGAAAAACGAGATGTTCGACGCATTCGGTGGTCGTGTGGCCGATGCACTGGGGGTAGCGGATAACCCCCAGGTCACCTCGGCGGCTACCTTGTGCGCAACCGCCATGATTCCTGCCATCGCAGCCATTCTCAAAGGCGAACGGCCCCCGGAGGACGGTCTCTTGGCTGCGTCACCAGCGGCCACGGCCTCGCCAGGCGAAAGTGCGGGGTCGAGGGGACAGACGGGAAACGAGATCAAGCTCATCAGTGTGATGTCCGACGTCTCCGGCGACGAAATCGAAACACGCTGGGGCCTTCATCCGCGTTTCCGTCAGGATCTTACCGTCGAAGAGACCCAGCAACTCACCAAGCTGATGAACCGAGTTGCGAAAGTGCTTGGCGAACGGTATGCCGCCGTGGCATTCTCCGAGGAGTGGAACTCTTGGCACAAGGCGGGTCACGCCTGAACGTTCCACGAGTGACCGTCTTCTCGCCAGTTTCGATTTTACCCTACAAGGAGACTGCGTGAATACGACGACCACCATTGACTCTGTGCATACGCATATTCCCCCAACCCTGGCCCGGCTGTCTGAACTCTCACAGAATCTCTGGTGGAGCTGGACAGTGGAGGCACGCCAGCTCCTGTCTCTTATACACATCT
>JBKPKC010000118.1:0-6684 GCA_046765595.1 Nitrospirota bacterium | reverse complement strand
CCTATACAGCATGAATCCCACGGCGCCCGAGCGATGGACTGCCAAGGCAGGCGCGCTCTATACAACGCTGTTGAACAAGTACTACGTGGACGAACTCTACGACCTTCTCTTCGTCGAGCCGGCCAAGAAAATCGGACTTGCCCTCGACTGGTTTGATCGCGTGGTAGTCGACGGCATTGTCCGCGCCGTCGGGCACATGGCCGAGTTGGGTGCGGCCGGCTCTACCTGGATCGAAAAACACGTGATCTACGGCGGCATCAATGTCGTCGGATACGGCAATCATCTGATGGCCCGACAGTGGCGCCAGCTGCAGAGCGGCATGGTGCATCATTACGCGGCCATCATCATCGCCGGCTTATTCTTGCTCGCAGTCGTGATTCAACTGATCGTGCAACGGTAGAACGACGTCATCATGTTGGAACAGCTGGACTCGACGTTTCCTATCCTCACCTGCCTGCTCTTTTTTCCGCTGGTCGGCGCCGCCGTGCTGTGGCTCTTCGACGATGAGGACATGGTTCGCACGTCCGCCCTGACCATTGCCCTCGTCGAATTGGCGCTCGCCGTCTTCGTCTTAATGCGATTCGTCCCCGGTTCGCCAGCCATGCAGTTCGTGGAACACGTCCGATGGATCCCAGCCCTGGGCATCAGCTACCACATCGCCGTCGACGGCATCAGCGTCCTGTTCGTCGGGCTGACGGCCTTTCTGACGGTCCTCGTAGTCATTTACTCGTGGGACACGGTTCGCTATCAGACGAAGCTCTATATGATGGCGCTGCTCGCGCTCGAAACGACGACGATGGGCGTGTTCATCTCCCTGGATCTGATTCTGTTCTTTGTTTTCTGGGAATTGATGCTGATTCCCAGCTACTTTTTGATCAAGCTGTGGGGAGGCGGGGCCGAGCGCCATTATGCCGCCTTGAAATATGTGCTCTACACACTCTTGGGCAGCGTGTTCATGCTGGTCGGTATTGCCCTGCTGAACATCAACTACCATACCTACGCCACCTTGCATCACATGGACCAGGCGTATTCGTTCGATTTGCTAGACCTCGTGGCCGTTCCGATTCCGCCCTCTCAACAGATGTTGATTTTTTGGCTCATGTTCATGGGATTCGCGTTCAAGGCACCTGTGTTTCCCTTACATACGTGGCTGCTGGATGCCTTGCTGGAAGGCCCCATCGGCATGGCTGTCGTGCTGGCAGGGATCAAGCTCGGAACGTTTGGGTTTATGCGGTTCAGCATTCCGCTTCTTCCGGAAGCGTCCAAAAGTTCGACCGTGGTCGCCATCATGATGGGTCTCGGGCTCACGGCAATCGTCTACGGCGCGATCAACGCCCTCATTCAACCGGACTTTCGGCGCCTCCTCGCCTATAGCAGCATCAGCCACCTGGGTTTCATCGTCGTCGGCTTATTCGCCCTGAACTACCAGGGCCTGCAGGGCGGCCTCTTGACGATGATCAATCTCGGCTTCAGCACCGCGGGCCTCTTTTTCATCGCGGGTTTCCTTCATAGCCGGCAGCAAACCACGCAGTTGGCGGCATTCGGCGGCATGGCCAAGCATACCCCGTTGCTCGCGGCCTTTTTCCTGCTGATTGGATTGGCCTCGATCGGGCTACCGGGCACCAACGGATTTGTCGGCGAGTTCTTGATCCTGCTTGGCGTCTTCCAAGCGCATTGGGGCTACGGAGTCATTGCGGTCACTGGCGTCATTCTCGGGGCGGCCTATTTTCTCTGGTATTACGAACGGGCGATCCTGGGACCGGTCGGGAAGACCGTACGGGATTCCATCGGGGATCTGCATCTGCGTGAGACCGTCATCGCGCTTTCCCTCTCGATCATGATTCTCTGGATCGGGCTGTACCCCGCTCCCTTTCTGCGCATGATGAACGGTTCGGTGCAGGCGCTGGTCGACCGGATCGACCATGGAACCGTCGCAGCGGCTGGAACGAAACCTCCGGAGATCACCGGCGCGAGTCCAACTCGAGAAGAACGCGAGGTCGTCTCGGCTCCGCCGGCCTCTGCGCTTGAACACCTTGCGATGGGACGACGATGAGCGACTATATCCTCCTGTATATTCTTTTCGCGCCGTTTGCCGGCGCCGTCGCGCTGATTTTTGCCTCCAATCGCCAAGCTATGCTCGTCAGAGGCATCGCCGCCGTCTCCGCCGGCGTCTCGCTCCTCGCCTCGCTGTATTTGTTCTACGCGTATGACCCCGTGAAGGGCGGATACCAGTTCATTCAAAAATTCGAATGGTCCCGCCAACTCGGCATCGCCCTGCATCTGGGGGTGGATGGGATCGGGACGCCCTTGGTGCTGGCATCTTCCATCCTTTTGTTCGCCGGTATCTTCGTGTCGTGGCATATCAAGGATCGGACCAAGGAGTTCTACATTTGGCTGTTGATCCTGGCCGCCGCCACGATCGGCGTCTTCATGTCGTTGGACCTGTTCTTCCTGTACTTCTTCTACGAAATGTCCGTCATTCCCATGTACCTCTTGCTGGGCATGTGGGGGAGCCATACGAAGAAGTATCTGGAGATGACGGATCAGGAGGGCCTGAAGCTGCGCGACTCGGTCGGCTTCATTTTCAACTTTGCCGCCAACAGCAAGGAATATGCGGCCATGAAGCTGGTGCTGTTCTTGTCCGCATGGGCGGTCGTCGCTCTGATGGGTATTTTGCTGATCTACCGCTATTCGGGACTCAACACCTTCGACATCTTGCAGTTGCGGGAACATGCGAAGCTGATGAACATTCCCGTGCTCGGAACGACGCTGGACCGAATTATTTGGGTGCTCATCTTCTTCGGCTTCGCGTCGATCGCCCCACTCTGGCCGCTGCATTCCTGGTCGCCGGTCGGCCATGCGGCGGCCCCTGCCGCGACCAGTATGCTGCACGCCGGCGTGTTGATGAAACTCGGGCACTTCTCGATCATCAGGGTGGCCTTCGAAATTCTGCCCGATACGACCCGTGAGCTGATGCCGATCGCCGCCGTCCTTTGCATCTTCAGCATCATCTACGGAGGGTTCGTCGCGTTCTACGCCAAGGATACGAAGTATGTGATCGGTTATTCGAGTTCGAGCCACATGGGCTATGTCTTTCTCGGGATGGCGGCGCTGAATTACATTGGGCTGAGTGGCGCAGTGATCTACATGTTTGCGCACGCGATGGCGACGGGCATGCTCTTCGCCATGGCCGGGTGGGTCTACGATCAAACGCACACACGCGACATCCCGTCACTCGGTGGACTGTCGAACCGGATGCCCTTCATCGCGGGGTGTTTCGTCATTGCCTGTATGGCATCCGTGGGTATGCCCGGCACGGTGAATTTCATCGCCGAGGTCATGATCATCGTGGGCAGCTGGGACAAGTACCCCCTGCAAGTCATCGTCGCCGTGATCGGCATCGTCATCACACTGGCCTATTTGTTCCGTATGATGCGTGGTCTCTTCTATGGTCCGATGGATCAAAAGTATAGCCATTCCCACGATGCGGTGGCCGCGGTCGACCGGCTTCCCTTGTTGATCATGATCGTTGTGAGCATCGGCTTCGGTCTTTTCCCGATGCATATGTATAATGTCGTCCGCTCCGGCGTCGATCCGCTCGTGGCGAAGATCACGTTGGTGCATCCGGTGACCGCGAGTGAGCCGCCGTCGACGGATCTCGTCTCTGCGGCCCCCGGGGCGTCCCGCGCGACTTCCGGTTCGTCACGGAGGCCTGAATGACGTTTTCGCTCACGCTATCCTCCTCCGATCTCCTGCTGCTGCTGCCTGAGATTTTCCTGACCTGCTGGCTCTGCGTCGTGCTGATCGCCGACTTCACCTTTCCGCGTCTGCCGAAGGAGAACCTGGCCTACCTGAGCATCGCCGGCTTAATCGCCACGCTCGGATGTCTCGCCTGGTTCGATGCTGCCGGCATTTCCGGAACGCTGTTTTCGAACATGTTCGTCGTTGACCGGATGGCCCTCTTCTTCAAGATTTTCATCGTCGCCGCCACGATTCTGGTCATTTTGGCGTCGATCGAGTTCATTCACCAGTTCACCTTTTTCCGCGGTGAATACTATTTCCTTGTCGTGATGTCCGCGCTCGGCATGATGTTTATGGCGTCGGCCAACGATCTGCTGTCCGTTTTCATCACACTGGAATTTTCGACGTTCGGTTTCTACGTCCTTGTCTCCTACCTGCGCGAGGATGTGGCGAGCAACGAGGCGGGCCTGAAATTCTTTATCCTCGGCGTCTTCGCCGCTGGTCTTCTGGCGTATGGCATCAGTCTGGTCTACGGCGAAACGGGGCAATTGGTCTTCTCGGACATGAAATCGCTCCAGATCACGCCGGGCCTGATCATCGGGTTTCTGCTCATTTTTGGGGCGCTCGGGTTCAAAATTGGCGCGGTCCCCTTTCATTCGTGGATTCCCGACACCTATCACGGCTCACCCACGCCGGTGACGGCGTTCCTTTCCATCGCACCCAAAGGCGCGGCCTTCGCGATCCTTCTGCGGATGTTCTTCGTGGCCCTGGGATCATTTAAACCAACGTGGGTCTTGTTGATGATCGGCGCCTCGATTTTATCCATGACCTACGGAAACATCGTGGCAATCGCGCAAAAGAACATGAAGCGGCTCCTCGCGTATTCGGGGATCGCGCAAATCGGCAATGTGCTCATCGGGATGGCGGCGGGGACGAAGATGGGCAACGATGCCATTATGTTCTATCTGCTCACGTACCTGTTCGCCAACCTGGGCGCATTTGCAGTAATCATCGCGGTCGCTCAGGCCATCGGCAGCGAGGAAATCGACGACTACAGCGGGCTGGGCCGGCGGTCGCCGTTCCAGGCGTTTTCGATGCTGATCTTCCTCCTGTCTCTGGCGGGCGTGCCTCCCTTGGCAGGTTTTATCGGGAAGCTGTACATCTTTGTCGCGGCGGTCAAGGAAGGACTCTACACACTACTTACCGTCGGACTCGTGAACATCGTGATCTCGATGTATTACTACCTCATCATCGTGAAGAAGATGTATATCAATGAACCGACCGATCGCTCGCCGCTTACGGTGTCGCCTTCCATGCAGGCGGTCATTTACGTCGGGTTGGCGGGAACGTTGGTGCTGGGCATCTACCCGAAGCCGTTCATTGAATGGGCCGTGGCCGCGACGCTTATGTTTTCGAACTTCGCGCCTGCCGCTGCCGTTGTTCCCGTCGTGCTCCCATTCGGCGGATAGCGCGGCCTCCCGCCGATACGTCCCATCTTTCTTCGCCCTATTGCATGCACAGGTAGTGTGCGCGCGGGCATCATTGTTCCACGGAAGAAGTTGTAATTTCGTTACCGCGATGGGTCGGTTGGTTCGGATATTCCTTGAAGCGTCCGCGTCCGTGGTCTGAGCCGATGAGCTTTTTCGTTCATTTCTTGATCGATCAATTTGAGGGTTTCAAGCTGCGTCGAGAGGTCTTTCAGCTTGCTCTCCCGGGCGCTCAATTCTTCCTTGACGGCTTGCTCTCGATTGAGCAGTTCCAGAATGACGCTTTGAGTGGCCCTGGCCAAGGACCCATGCCGCTCATTCTCAGGTGGAACTTCTTGAAGCAGGACTAACCAGTCGTGACTCGCGAGAGCTAACCGGCTCTTTGGCGCGCCGGCGATGACATCCTGAAAATGTTTTGCCGCGGTCCGTTGATTCTCAAAGAGCGCCAGCAAGGCTCGGGAAAAATGCACTTGTTCACATGTACGCTCCTGCGCGCACGTCGTGAGACGGAGATCGTGTTCGCGCGCGAGCGCGCGATATACTTTCGCCTCGTTGGCATCCAGTTGGAAGAACGGTCCGGGCGATGAACCGGCTGAAGGAGAGGGGATCGAAACGGTTGTTGTAGAAGCGGGAAATTCGGAACAGGCGACGAGGATCGCGAGCAAGGCCGACGTCCCGCCGCCGATAAAGATACGTTTCATGTCCAGCATGATTACGACCCGCTAAGGGGCAGCACAAAGCTCATCGTCGTGCCCTTGCCGAGTTCGCTGTCGGCCCAGATACGTCCCCCGTGTGCTTCCACGACGCGTTTTACTAGGGCCAAACCGATGCCTGTCCCGGGGGCGCCTCCGCGTGCGCGCACCGCGCCTTGATAGAATCGCTCGAAAATATACTGAAGCGATTGAGGCGCAATCCCGCGACCGGTATCCGTCACGGAAATTCGTAAGACCTTTTCCTTCTGATCGGGCTCCACCCGCAAGTAAATCGATCCTCCTTCACGACTAAACTTGAGGGCGTTGGAGAGAAGATTGTCCAACACCTGTTGCATCCGTGCTTCATCGACAGGGGCAAAGACCGGCCCGCGGGGCGCTTCGATGACGATTCGAATACGCTCTCGGTCCGCCAGCAGACGGATCTTGTTCACCGAGGTGTCCAAGACGCGCTTGATATCCGACGAGACAATCCGATATTCCATCATGCCTGCGTCAATTTTTGAGAGATCGAGCAGACTGGAAATCATATCGATGAGCTGACGGCTGCTCTCCACCATGAGGTCGAGCGTTTCGCGTTGCGGCTCTGTCACCGGCCCGGGAATTTCTTCCAACAAGAGCTGCGTGCCGGCATGGATGGCCGTGAGCGGCGAACGGAGTTCATGTGTGATATGCGAGACGAACTCGGCCTTGAGATCGTCTAATTCCTGAAGTTTTTTCGCCATGGCGCCCACGGACTCCACGAG
>JBKPKC010000117.1:0-12204 GCA_046765595.1 Nitrospirota bacterium | reverse complement strand
ACGTATGCGCCTCGAGCGCGTCGCCGAAAGTCGCCTGATCAAGTCCAAGCCTGCCCGCGTAGTCCATCAACGCGCTGTATTCAAGTTCCCGTTGGTGAGCAAACAACAGGGCATACATCGACCAAAACTCTCCCTGGGCGGCGGCCGCTTCGGCAGCTTCCGCCGCCTGTATGGCATGGGGATGTTTCTCCGCGAGAGGAAAATGTCGATACACAAATCGCAGAGCGCCGCCGAATTCCCGCTGCAAGACCTCAACGGTCTTGACCGCTTCGCGCGAATAAGGGCATTCGAAATCGCCGTACTCGACCAGCGTCACGGGAGCGGCAGCGGCTCCCTGCACGTGGTCCTGATCGGTAATCAGGAGCGGGGGCTCAGGCCCACGTCGCTCGGCCATCGTCGTTACACCCCATCCAGATACCGTTCGATCATCTTTTCGGCAATGGTGCCTTCGCCGACGCCGGAGGCCACCCGTTTGATCGAGCCATGCCGGGCATCGCCGGCCACAAATACGCCGGGCACGCTCGTTTCGAACAGGTATGGCGCTCGAGGGAGCGGCCAGCTTGACGGTAAACAGCCGTCCCGCACCAAATCAGGGCCCGAGACGAGAAACCCATGTTCGTCCCGGAGGACGGTGTCGCCGAGCCAGTCGGTATGCGGCAATGCGCCAATGAGAATAAACAGCGACTGTGCCGTCACTGTCCGGCGGTCGCTGGTTTTGGCATGTTGAAGCACCAGCGACTCCAGCCGCGAGATGCCCTGGGCCTCGGCCACTTCCACGCCGGTCTCAACGACGATATTCGAGGTCTGTTTGAGACGCTCGATCAGATAATGCGACATGGTTTGTGTGAGGGATTCCCCGCGTACCAGCATGGTCACTTGCCGGGCGTAGCGGGCAAAATAGACGGCCGCCTGTCCGGCGGAATTGGCTCCGCCGACGACATAGACATCCTCGCCCTTGCACGCGATCGCCTCTGTCATGCCGGCACCATAGTAGACGCCAGCGCCCGTTAATTGACGCACGCCGGGGACGTTCAGCGTCCGATAGGACACACCCGTCGTAATGAGCACCGTTTTCCCGCTGAGCTCGCTGCCATCCGAGAGCGTCACGACGCGCGCCGGGCCGGCCACACGCAGACTGACGGCCTCCTGAGGATTCAGAAGTTCGACCCCGAATCGCTGCGCTTGCGTCAACGCACGCCGGGCGAGATCTTGGCCGCTGAGGCCGGCCGGAAAGCCCAGATAGTTCTCGATCCTGGAACTCATCCCGGCCTGTCCGCCCGGCGCTTCACGTTCGATCAGCACCGTTTTGAGCCCCTCCGAGCCGCCGTAGACGGCAGCGGCCAAGCCGGCTGGTCCGGCGCCGATGACAATGAGGTCATAGAACGGCTGTTCGGCCTTCGTTCGAAAGCCGACCTTCTCGGCGAGTTGCGACGTGGTCGGTTGAATCAAAGAGGTGCCGTCGGGAAACACCACGACCGGCAGTTGGTCTTCGCCGGCATGCGCAGACTGGAGCAAAGAACGCGTTTCACCATCCTTCTCAATGTCGAGCCATTGATAGGGCACTTGATTTCTGCCGAGAAATTCTTTGACTTGGTGCGTCTGAGGCGACCAGCGGTGGCCCAAAACCCGGATGCCCTGAAACGGCATCTTGAACGAGGCATGCCAGTCGTCCAAGAGGTCATCGATGATCGGATACAAGCGCTCTTCAGGCGGATGCCACGGCTTCAAGAGATAGTAATCCACCTGGGCGTCATTAATGGCGCGGATGGCCGCATCGGTATCGGCATATGCCGTCAGTAAGGCGCGTTTGGCCTCGGGATACAAGCCGATGGCGTGCTCTAAAAATTCCACGCCGGTCATCTGGGGCATCCGTTGGTCCGCCAGGAACAGGGCGACTGTTTCGTTCCGCAGCTTGAGCTGTTCCAGCGTCCCGAGCGCCTCCGCCCCTGACTCAGCCCGGAGAACCCGGTAGGCCGCGCCGTATTTTCGGCGAAGGTCCCGCTCGACTGCGCGTGAAACTTCAGGATCGTCATCCACCGTGACGAGAAAAGGTTTCATACGTTCACACGGCTTCGTCCGGAGGCGGCTCGTGTGCCGCGGCTGAGGTCTCCAACGCGTTGCGTGTCAGCGGCAAGCGGACGAAAAACACGGTGTGTCCTGATGTCGATTCAAATTCGAGCTCTCCGTGGTGGCGATCAGCCACGATGCGATAGCTGATGATCAACCCAAGTCCGGTCCCCTTCCCAACGCCCTTGGTGGTAAAAAACGGCTCAAACAGGTGTTCTCGAACGTTATCGGGAATGCCGGATCCGTTGTCATGAAGCTCCACGAGAACATGATCGTCCTCGCGGCAGGTGCGGATTCGTATCTCTCCCTGGCCGTTCACGGCATCAATGGCGTTGTCGAGGAGGTTCGTCCACACCTGGTTGAGTTCCGTCCCGTACGCCGGAATCCGCGGGAGCGACCGGTCGTAGTCGCGGATCAGCCTGACGCCTTTGAGTTTATGAGACAGCATGGTGAGTGTGGTTTCGAGGCCTTCATGGATGTCGATGTCCTGGACCGGTGCGCGGCCTTCGTACGAATACGCCTTCACCGCATTCACCAGGTCACCAATGCGGCCGGTGCTCCGTTCCACCTGTTGGGTGAGGTCCTGAAGCGCTAGCGTGCCAGTCATCCATCCGAGCACATCGCCGATCGCCTCCGGCGGAAAGTGCTTTGCAAGACTGTCCAGCCAGTTCCTGTCCAGGCCGGCATTCACCAGGGTGCTCGCGAGTTGCCATGCATCGGTGATGCGATGCTGCTCAAGCCAGCCGACCAGCTCTTCCTCCCGGTCCGTCCTGGCCAGCGGATCGAGGGGCGTCGGACGTGGTCGGGAGGCAAGGTCGCGCTGGATCTGTGCGACCGCATCGGATTCAGCGGTCGACAGCTGCTGTTTATTGAGGCGGCAGGCGAGCATCGGCAGGCCGCCTGCAACGGAGAGTAAGTCGGCCGCTGCGCGGCGCGCCGCCGCGGCGGGATTGTTCAGCTCGTGAGCAAGGCCGGCGGCCATGGTGCCCAGCGACACGAGTTTTTCACGTCGCTGTGAAAATCCCTCCAAACCGCGCAGCCGTGCTGCCGTGGTCCGCAAGATCTCTTTCGACGCGGACGGACACATGCGCATGAGCGACCAGAACTGCTCCTTTGAATAGCGCAGGAGCCGGCATGGTGTCCTCGCCTGCGCATCGACGAAATAGGGCATGTCTAACAGGAGCGACACCTCACCGAAGAACTTTCCGGCGGTGTGGACGGCCATCACGACTTTTTGACTGCCATAGGTCTTCGTGACGCGAATTTCTCCTTCGACGATCACGTAGAAATACACGGCGGGATCGCCTTCTTTGGCCATGATGTCGCCGGAGGCCACGGTGAGCTCTTCACCCTGCTCCAGGCAGCTACTCTCTTCCGGAGAGAGGCCGGCGAACAACGGAAGATTCTGTAATTCACGCGGGTCCATGCGCACGACCTCACAGATGAGAGCCGCTACACTGTCCTCCTAACGGTCAGGCCTTTGCAAGAGTGGCGGCTCGGCGACCGTGCCTCAGATGCCGCTCGATGTATTGGGCGATCAGTCTCCTGTGCTTCTCGTCTTGCCTGATCGAAAGATACAAAAACCAGAACATACTGAAGATCCCGCCTGCAAGAATCCAAGTAAACAGTGGCCATCTCATGGCGTCCTCCCTTGCTTCAAGTTCAATGTGGTCTTGTCTCGAAGTAAGGCAACGATCATTCCCCGATGGCCAATGGCTGGAACATGGAGAAGTCCTTACAGAACGCGGATTTCGAAAATACATCTGAGGCCCTGGTGAGGCGTGACGGCAGAGTATCTGCCGACGATTCGGCGGAGCGCCGACAGTTCGTCGGCACCAGAAGCGCAGGCACATGATGGAATGCCCCAGCCGGCGGCGCTTGGCAACGAGAAAAATTCCCAGCGGGTAGAGTTGACTGTCAAAATTGACAGGGGCGGGTGGCTCGGCGCTTATGCAATACTGATTTCCGGCTTCGCCGCGTGAGTGGAGACGGCTCATCGTGCAAGGTACCAGAAGCTTAGCCATCTTACCCTTCCATACTTTCCGGCCTTCATTCGCATTAGATCTCGACGGCGCAAGAAGATGGGGCTTGTCCAAATGGATCACTTAGTCTTGTGAGGTCGTGGTCGGAAATCACACCAAGGAGGCCGGTCATGGCGAAGAATTGCTGCGTCTTGGGTATCGTGTTGGTCTGTGTTCTCGGTATCGCATGGTTCGGCACCATCCACGCTGGAGAAGGAACGACAGCCTCACCAGAGGTCGCCAATACTATCGGTTCAGCCCTCCTCAGCGCCTATACGTTTGTGCCGGTACATCCGAATCCGCCCAACCATGTATGGCTGGACGAAGGCAACGGCCGCGTCCAATTCATGATGTTCGATAAAGCCGTGAGCGACCCGACTGCCAAACTCCTGTTCGTCGGCCAAGGCGTCAAAGGGACATTTTGTGCCGAATCCCAGCCGGACCGCGGCAAGACAGGCTTCAACCATTTTCATCGGACCAACACTCCGGCGACCGGCGATACGTCCATGCATGGCGCGAAAGGCGAGGAAGGCTATTGGCTCAAGCATGTGGCCGTGGCCGAATTTGACGATGAGCCGAAGGGCGAGCATGCCGGACATGGGGGAAAGACCCACTATAAACCCGGTCAAGTAGAGAACAACCCTCAGCCGACGACGCCGAAGTGCAGTTAACGGACGACACTCCTTGTCTCAAGCGAGCGGACGGCGAGCGCCTCACCCTGTGAGGTGCAAAACGAAGAGAGTGGAGGAGACAATGCGTACGTTCGGTGGGACCTGGTATGGAGTTTCTGTGTGCATCGCAACTTTCGTCGCAGGCGGGCTTGGTTTGTCGATGCCGTCGATTGCATCGGCTCAAGAACTCAACGTGTCCGAGGAAAGTTTCGGTTGCATACTCGATATGCCTAAAGTCAGAAATACGCGCTTCAAACACGCTGATCCGGCGAAGTTGAAGGAGGCGATGCGGATCTTCCGGGACAGCGTGCCGGACAAGGAGTATCCCGTTGGCACCATCCTCCAACTGGTGCCCTTTGAAGCCATGGTGAAGCACCCCCATGAGAAGTTTCCCAAATCGAACGGCTGGGAGTTTTTCGCACTGGAGGTCTCCGAGGCCGGCACGAAGATCATCGATCGGGGAGACGAGAAGGTCCTCAATATTTTGCTGAAGGCGCCCTGTCTCAGCTGTCATCAGCCTGCGGCAAAGTTCGACTTCGTGTGTGAAAAGGGTCACGGCTGTGCTCCGCTCTCGATCGACGATCAACAAATCGCAGACCTTCAAAAGGCCGACCTTCGCTGTGCGAAGAAGTAAAGGACGAAACAGCGTTCATGATTCGACGGAGGAAGATGGTTAGAGAAATGACCGCGTGCATCCTTGCGATGGTCGCAGGCCTGCTCTTGTTGAGCTGTAAGGGAGAGGTCCAGTCCTCGCCGGCCCCGCAGGTGCCGGAAATCGGCGTGATCACAGTCACGCCGACGTCGGTTCCCGACGAGCCGGAGTTCATCGGTCAAGCCGAAGCCTCCCGCATCGTGGAAATTCGATCGCAGGTGACCGGCATCATCCAAGAGCGGTACTTTCAAGAGGGCAGAGAGATTAAAAAGGGCGAGAAGCTCTATCGGATCGATGAAGTGCCGTTCCGCGCCGCCTTTGCCAGCGCCACCGGCCGAGTCTCCCAGTCTGAAGCCCGGCTCGTCCAGGCGAACCAAAACCTGGCTCGCGTGAAGCCTCTCTTGGAAGAGCACGCCGTCAGTCAAAAGGACTACGACGATGCGGTGGCGGAACAATTGGCGGCGAGGGCGGCCCTCGACACGGCCAAGGGCGATCTGATCAAAGCGAAGTTTGATCTTGGCAATACAGTCATCACGGCCCCGATCACGGGATTGGTCGAGCGGACACGCGTGTATGAAGGCCGCCTGGTCTCCGCACAGACCGATCTGCTGACGATCATCCATCAGATCGATCCGATGTACGTCGTCGTCAACGCGCCGGAGGCGTTTCTGCTGAGGCGGCAGGAGGATATTGCCGCTGCACGGATCCAGCACCCCGGCGTCTACAAGCTGACAGGCACGCTCATTTTTCTCAATGGCAAGCCCTATCCATATGACGGGACTCTGGATTTGCTCGACGTCGGACTGCGCAGCGACACCGGCGAACGGCCGGCACGGGTGACGTTCCCTAATCGTGAAGGCGTCATCATTCCCGGACAGTTCGTGACCGTGCGCTTTCATGGGGTTTCGAGAAGCAGCGTGATGCTCATTCCGCAACGGGCCGTGCTGCAAGGGCCCAAAGGCCCGATCGTGTATGTCGTCAGCTCCGACAACAAGGTGGAGATCCGCGACGTCAAGGCGACGGCGTGGAAAGGGAACCAATGGCTCGTGGAAGGAGGCCTGGCCGCGGGGGAACAGGTCGTCGTCGATAGTCTGCAACGCATCATCCCTGATTCGACTGTGAAGCCGGTGCCGGTTGCGGTCGAAGCCTCAGGGATCCCAGCCCCGGCGCCGGACAAGACCGAAGTCTCCAAATGAGCCCGCGGTTTTTCATCGACCGGCCGATCTTTGCCTCGGTCCTCTCGATCGTGATCGTGGTGATCGGGCTCGTGGCGATGGTGACGCTGCCCATCGCGCAGTTCCCACAGATCACTCCCCCTGTCGTCCAGATCGACGCCGATTACCCCGGTGCCAGCGCCGAAACCGTGGCGGATTCCGTCGCCCGCGTCATCGAGCTGCAGATTCCCGGCATCGACAACCTCCTCTATTACGACTCGACCAGCACGAATGACGGGCACATGACCCTCCGGCTGACGTTTGAGATCAACACCAACATCGACATTGCGCAGGTCCAGGCCCAGAACCGGGAGAAGCTGGCGGAACCGCAATTGCCGCCTGAAGTCATCCGTCAGGGCGTGTCGGTCAAGAAACTCTCGACCGATCTCCTGGGCGTCTTGATCCTCCAGTCGAACGACCCTAAGTACGATGCCTTCTTTCTCGCCAACTACGCGACGGTCCGTCTCGTCGACGACATCCGGCGCATTCCCGGCGTCGGCGACGCCTATATTTTCGGACAGCAGAATTACAGCATGCGGGTGATCTTGGACTCGGTGCGCATGGCGCAGCTCAATCTCACGCCCAGCGACATCGTCAACGTGGTCCGGGAACAAAACCGAGACTTTCCGGCCGGGTTGATCGGGCGCGAGCCCACGCCGCAACAGAACGAGCTGACGATTCCGATCATCACGCGCGGCCGCCTCACGGAAGTGAAGGATTTCGAGGAGATGATCGTGCGAGCGCTGCCCAACGGCTCCATGATCCGCTTGAAGGACGTTGCCCGGATCGAGCTCGGCGCGCAATCGTACGACCTGGAAGGGCGGTATCGGGGAAAGGCCACGGCCTTGCTCGTGACGTTTCTGGCACCGGGGTTCAATGCCCTCGACACCATCAAGCAAATCCGCCAGCGGATGGAGGAACTGTCGAAGACGTTTCCTCCCGGCGTCTCGTACGACGTGCCCTACGACACCACGAGATTTATCGAAGTGTCGATCGAAGAGGTCGTCAAGACGCTGCGCGATGCCATGATCCTGGTCATCCTCGTCGTGTATCTCTTCTTACAGTCCTGGCGCGCGACGCTGATTCCGGCAGCGGCGGTGCCCGTGTCGCTGATCGGGACCTTCGCCGGGATGTCCGCGCTGGGGTTCTCGATCAACACGTTGACGCTGTTTGGCATGATCCTCGCGATCGGTATCGTGGTGGACGATGCCATCGTCGTCGTTGAGAACGTCGAGCGGCACATCGAAGACGGCGAGTCGCCCAAGGAGGCTGCCAAAAAGGCGATGGACGAAGTGACCGGCCCTGTGGTGGCCATTGTCCTGGTCTTATGCGCCGTCTTTGTCCCGGTCGGATTCCTGGGCGGCATCACCGGTCAGCTTTACAAACAATTCGCGATCACGATTGCGATCTCCGTCATCATCTCCGGGTTCGTGGCCTTGACGCTGAGTCCGGCGCTGTGCGCGTTGATTCTCAAGCCGCGCCATGCGTCCCGGAAAGGAGTGTTCGCCTATTTCAACCGATTCTTCGGATGGGCTCAAACGCGCTATGCCGGCGCCGTGGGCCACACCATCGCACGCTCGGTCGTCTCGCTCGCCTTGTTCGGCATTGTCGGGCTCGCGGCGGTAGGGCTGTTCCGTGTCACTCCTTCGGGGTTTTTGCCCGATGAAGACCAAGGCTACATCATCGTGGTCGCGCAGCTTCCCGACGGCGCCTCGAAGAAACGGACCATCGCCGTCATGGATACCGTCGAGGAATTTTTCACATCCAATCCGGCCGTCTACGGTACGAACGCCCTGGTCGGCCAGAATTTCGTCTTCAATACCCGCGGAACGTACATGGCGACCACGTTTGTACCCCTGAAGCCCTGGGACGAACGGAAAGACCCAAAGATGCATGCGAAGGCGCTCATCGCGGGCGCATTTAAGGAGTTCGGCAAATTCCGAGACGCCATCATCTTGGCCTTTAACCCGCCTTCGATCCGAGGCCTTGGCGCGACGGGCGGGTTCTCGGTTCAGATCCAGGATCCCAGCGGCGGCGACTTCAAGAAGTTTGCGGCCGTCACGAAAGAGTTCATCGGCAAGGCCAAGCAGGACCCGGCGATCGGCGGCATCAGCACGAGCTTCCGGGTGACCGCCCCCCGGCTCTACGCCACCATTAACCGCGACCGTGCCAAAGCCCTCGGCGTGCCCATTTCGGAAGTGTTCGATACGATGCAGGCGTACTTCGGAAATTACTACATCAACGACTTCGTGAAATTCGGCCGGGTGTATCGGGTGCAGACCGAAGCCGAACCCGCATATCGTTCGGCGCCGCAGGACATCTCCAAAATCTATGTGCGGGCAGTGAGCGGCCAGGGCCAAGGCCAGAATATGATTCCGCTCGACACGGTGGTGAGCACCGAATCGACAAGCGGTCCCGATCCGGTGACGCACTTCAACGGATTCAACACGGCCCTGGTCCTGGGCGCATCGAGTCCGGGTTTCAGTTCGGGACAAACGTTGGACGCGCTTCAACGGACGGCGCAGGAGGTTCTGCTGCCGCAGGGGTATCGGATCGATTGGAGCGGAATTTCGTTCCAGGAGCGGAAGGCAGGCGCCCAATCGGTGCTGGCATTCGCATTCGGCCTCCTGATGGTGTTTCTGGTCCTCGCGGCGCAGTACGAAAGTTGGACGGTGCCCTTTGGGGTGATCTTGGCGGTGCCGTTCGGGGTCTTCGGCGCTTTGTCGGCGGTGTGGCTGCGGAGCATGAACAACGACATCTACTTCCAGATCGGCCTCGTCACGCTGATCGGCCTGTCCGCCAAGAATGCGATTCTGATCGTCGAATTTGCCAGCCAGGAGTACCATCGCGGCCGCCCATTGGTCGAATCGGCGATCGACGCGGCCCGGCTGCGCTTCCGGCCCATTATCATGACGTCGATGGCCTTTATTCTCGGCGTGTTGCCGCTCGTGATTGCCAGCGGCGCCGGCGCCGCCAGCCGGCGATCGATCGGTACCGGGGTGCTGGGCGGCATGCTGGCGGCGACGTTCCTCGCCATCTTTTTCGTGCCGCTGTTCTTTGTGCTGATCGGCAAAATGAACCAGTGGGTCACCGGGCGGAAACCGGCGGCAGAGCCCGCGGCCGTGCCGCCCGAGAAATATTGAGGGAGGTGACGACCATGCCTTCCATCCTCTTTCGCATAGTATTGCTCGGCCTGGTGTGTGCGCTGGCTTCCTGCAAAATGGGGCCCGACTATGCCCGTCCGGACATCCCCGTCGCGGATTCGTTTCGCATGGCCGAGGACCCGAAAGACATGCAGTCCCTGGCCAATGTCCCCTGGTGGGAACTCTATCGCGATGAAGAATTGCAGCGACTGATCCGGATCGCACTGGAGGAGAACAAGGATCTCAAGCGGGCGGTCGCGGCCGTTGATGAATACGCCGCGCGTGTGCTCACCGCGAGGACCGATTGGGCTCCGCAGATGAATGCCACCGTTAATTCACCGCTCTTCGGTAACACAAGAAATGTGCAGTTCCCCGGATTCCCGAGCATCTTCAACCATTATATTCAGGGCAACCTGAGCTGGGAGTTCGATTTCTGGGGACGGATCCGCCGGTCGAATGAGGCGGCGCTCGGCGACTTGCTCGCCCGGGAAGAGAACCGGAGAGCCGTCATCCTCCAGATCGTGGCCGGTGTGGCCCAAGCCTATTTCGAGCTTCGGCAGTTCGATCTGCAACTGGAAATCGCCAGGAACACCTTGCAAGCCTGGGATGAGTCGGTGAAGCTGGCGAAAGCGCGATTTCGGGAGGGCTACATCAACAAACTCGATGTCGATCAGTTCGAAGCCGAGCAGGCGAACGCCGCGGCCCGCATCGCCGAGTTGAAGCGCCAGATCGTCCAGAAGGAGAACGAGATCAGCGTCCTGCTCGGGCGGAATCCCGCCCAAATCACGAGGGGGCGGGCGCTCACCGACCAACTGATGCCGCCGGTCGTGCCGGCCGGTCTTCCCTCGGAGTTGCTCCAGCGCCGCCCGGACGTCGTCCAAGCGGAGCTTCAGTTGGCAGCGGCGACCGCCAGGATCGGTCAGGCGAAGGCCGATCGCTTTCCCAAGATCAGCCTCACCGGCATTCTGGGGGTCGCCAGTCCCCAATTGTCACACCTGGTGAACAATGAAACCTTTTTTGGGGTGGCAGGCGCCGGCGTAGCCGCGCCCTTGCTCAATGCGCAAGTCTTGGGCTATCAACAACGGACGTCCGAAGCCCAAACCGGCCAGGCCGAAGCCCAATACGAGCAGACGATCCTCACCGCATTCAGGGAGGTGGAGGACGCCTTAGTCGCAGTCACGACGGCGGTTGAGCAGGTGGCGGCGCAGGAAAAACAGGTGAAGGCCCTGCAGTCGGCATTGCGACTGGCGAACTTGCGCTATACAGGCGGGATTGCGAACTATTTGGACGTTCTGATCGCCCAGCGGAATCGCTTTGACGCCGAACTTTCCCTCGCCTCCACGCGCCGGCTGCATCTCGTGTCGGTCGTCCAGCTCTATAAAGCGCTGGGCGGTGGATGGTCCCCAACACCCGAGACCGAAAAACCACAGGCCTATGGGGTAACGAATGTTCATTAGAACTTGCTCTTCGCGCTGATCTTGTAGGCGCAGTGGTCTTCGGCTGCGGAACCCAGCACACGCGGTCTGAATCGAAGAACGTGCCGATTACGACGTTTCAGCAAGGGCGGGCAAATGGGAAGGATTGAGCAAACGCATGCCGGATATGCAGGACCACGCGCAAGTCGTGCTGACCATCAATGAGCGCGGACACTTCAATTTCATCAGCGATCGAGGGTCGGGTTTCCTGTGAGGGACCGGCACGCTCACGATCGTGAACACCCAAGCCTCGGGCACCAGCAGCAGCGGAACCGGCACGTTGACGCTCCACGAGAACGCCGGCGCGTCCCTACTCGTGCTCGACGCCGCACTCAATGACGACCATCACTATTATGTAGATGACGCCCATGAAATAGTGAGAGAGGTCCCCGCCTTCAATCACCATCAGGCGCCGATGACAGGGTCCTGCCAGCCGCCGATCGGCGCCACGAACCGGCTGGCCTCATGCGGTCCCCACGTGTTCGGCTCGTATTCGTACACGGGAGTGCGGTCTTTCAGCACGGGATCGACGATGCGCCAGGCTTCCTCCACATAATCTTCCCGAGCGAACAGCGTCGGATCGCCCGCCATCGCGTCTCCGAGCACGCGGCCATAGGCGTCCGTGTCGTCTGTTCCGGGCCAGTGGCTTGCGACCATTTCCACCGTTTGACCGATCATCTGCTCATCGGCATCCATGACCGTCGTGCCGAATGCGATCGTCACCTCCGGGCTGATGCGGAACCGGAAGTAGTTCGGCGCGGGGCAGCAGGCGGGAAAGATATTCGGAGGCCGCCGGAGCCGGACGATGATCTCCGTGCACGTCGCCGGCAGACACTTTCCCGCGCGGATGTAAAAGGGGATGCCTTGCCAGCGCCAGGAATTGATGTGCAGACGCAACGCCACGAACGTTTCCGTTTGCGAGTCCGAGGCCACGCCCTTCTCGTCTCGATAGCCTCGAAAC
>JBKPKC010000116.1:0-4673 GCA_046765595.1 Nitrospirota bacterium | reverse complement strand
GAATTGTGAGGTGATGTCGAGGACGGTCTCGAAGGTCTGCGAGACGACGTCGTACCGCAGCAGCCTTGGGCCGTCGTTGATGTACAGCTTATTGGGCCGGCTGGCACTGAAATACCAGCCTTCGCCGGATTGGGACCGATAGGGGCTGCCCACCGGAAACATCGGACCGACCTTCGTGATGGTATCCGTCGCCTTGTTCAATTTGAACAGCGTGGGACCGGGTCCTCCCTTGGCGGTGCTGAGTCCGATAAAAATCCACATGTCATTGCTGCCTTCGTGCGCGTTGGAATTGCGCCAATACGAGTAGCCGACATAGTTCACGCAGTCGGTGCCGCCGCAGTCCGACGGATCCGTAATCCGAATAGCCCTGGTGTTGTAGGGAGCAGGGAAGGTGAAGGCGCCCCGTGTTGGAGGGACGAACGATTGAATCTGGGAGGCCGTGTATCGGGCCCGTGTATACATGCCTTGTTTTTCGACCCATCCACCGGGAAATGAGACGGTCGTTTGTCCCATGACGGTGGTGACGACGACAATCAGGAGCGCAACAAGCAGGGCGGCGGTTCTGACGAGCGACATGACCTTCCTCCTGGGTGGTGGTTCTCCAGACGGACGGTATCATCGTCAGATGGATGGTCAGCGAAGATGGGTAAATCTAATGTCAGTAGTTGGAAAGAACTACGTGAAGGGCCGGTAAAATCGTCCCGGACGACGATGAGTGAGGCCCGGAGCTTGTCGTGATTACTCAAGTAACAGGTGGGAGGGGACCCTCACGAGAAACGCATCCAGGCGGTTTCCGGAGAGATTCGAGGTCCAGATGAAGTACTGGCCCGTGACGTCCAGGTTGCCTTTCGGAAATTTGACGTAGTCGGTGCTTCCCCCCGCCGCATCCATATTCGTCATCACCGGTGCAACAACGAGTTGCTCACGAGATCCATCGAGCCGAAAACACAACACCTCGTTCTGAATTGCTGAGCGATCAGCATTACTGCCGCACGCGAACTGCCGATTCATCGGAATGCCCGCCTGCGCATTCGAATGCGAGATGTGATTGGCCGCTGAAACCTTCCAGTTGACGTTGTAAAAGACGACGGGCTCTTTCGAGACAAAGGCGGGGAGGAACCGGCATACGACCAGGGCATTCGGGAGTTTGTTCGAACCGTCGCCTCCGATGATGTAGCCGTACCCCATATCATGGTGGCCCATGGCATTGTACACCGTCTTCTTGTCACCGTTGTGAAGGTCAATGAAGACATTGTCCATCATCGGATTGCTGTCGATCTGCTCGAAGAGGGCAAGGTACTGTCCGCTCTTGTCCAAATGACATTCATCAAACACACCCTCTTTCGGATAATAGCTAAATTGGCGGGTGGTTTCCTGGTAGACGAGACACCCCTGGTATTCCTTCGTCCGACTATTGCGCAATGTCGCGCTGTGGACTCGGTCGTCGTCGCTTGAGTGCATTTGCCAGATATCGTAGCCCTCTCCGAATTGAGAGACGCTGTCGAAGACCGTCTCGTACCGTCTGGACACGACGTCATAGCGCAAGAGCTTCGTGTCGTCGTTGATGTACAGGGTATTCGGCTGACTCGCGCTGAAGTACCAACCTTGACCGGAACTGCTGTGGAACTTGTTGCCCCGATCGAAGAGGGGGCCGATTTTCGTGAGGGTATGCCCCTGCTTATGATACTGAAACAGCGTCGGACCTGGTCCACCTTTGGCGGACGACAGCCCGATGAAGATCCACATGGTATCGCTGTTGGCATGCGCGTTGGTGTTCCGCCAGTAGGAGTAGCCGAGCGTATTGACGCAATCCTGTCCGCCGCAATCGCTGGGCTCGGTAATTCGCATGGCTTGCGTGTTGTAGGGAGGGGGGAACGTGAAGGGACCGCGTGTCGAGGGCACGAACGCTTGAATTTGGGAAACACTGTATCGTTCGCGCGTGGCGGTCCCCTGTTTTTCCACCCACCCACCGGACGGCCGATGGGGCGATTCGGCAATGACCGTGACGGTCGTCGTCAGAAACACCATCCAGAGAACCACCGCTGAGGTCCCGAAGCGTCCTAACCCTGGCTGTGCGACTGGCATATAGCAGTTTGGGGGAGCCGCTCGATTGTGTCGAACCGCTGGAAGCTTTGCTGCAAGGGCAAGTATTACACCCTGAAATCTTGACTTGTTGCCCCGCGGATGTCCCGGTGATTGCTGAAGGGTCACGAATCCCCAAGATAGGATGTTCCGGCCAACGTGCGATTGAGCTGGCCCCCGAGGGGCTCGTGCAAGGAGGTTCGTAATGGAGATAGCCGTCAGGGCTACTCTGCAGGGGCAGGATCCAGACGATAGCCTACATTCCTGACCGTGAAGATACGGCGGCCTTCCGTGCCCAGCTTGTTGCGCAGACTGCGAATGTGAACGTCGATCGTGCGTGACTGCAGATCGGCGTCCTTACTGGCGCCCCAAACCGACTCAAACAGGGCGTCACGGCTGAGTACCCGTCCATTCGTCATCAATAAGGCACGCAGCAAACTGAATTCCTTCGACGTCAAATGGATGGGCTTTCCCCGGAGCGTCACCTGGTACCGGTCCAACTCCATTTCCAGTGAACCGACCTTCAACACGCGGGCGGGATCGGTCGGTGCCGACCGCCGAAGCCGCCCTTTGACCCGGGCGATCAACTCGTTGGCCTGAAACGGTTTCGTCATATAGTCGTCGGCGCCGATTTCCAAGCCGATCACTTTGTCGCGCTCCTCGTCCTTGCCGCTGAGCACGATGATGGGGAGATGAGCTGTCATGGGGTCTTGCCGGACCCGGCGGAGCACCTCAAGGCCGTCGAGGCCGGGAAGGATGAGATCAAGCAGCATCAGGTCCGGTCTCTCGCGGCGAACCGCTTCGAGCGCTTCTGGTCCATCCTGGGCCACAGCGACCTCGAACCCCTCGCGTTCCAGCAGGCTGCGCAAGAGGTCGACGACGCTGTCCATGTCTTCGACGACGAGGATCTTTGCCATGGGGCCGGGCCGTAATGGGGTTAGGGTTCGATCAAGCGGCGGCGTATTGAATATCGCACGAGGCTGGCGGTGTCGTGAAGATCGAGCTTGTCCATGATGCGATGGCGGTGTGATTCCGCCGTTTTGACGCTCACGCCCAGCAGTCCCGCGACTTTTTTCGTGGTCATCCCCTGCGCCACCAACTGCAGCACCTCGCGTTCCCGCGTCGTCAGGGGATCAGAGGGAATATCGCTCTTGGCCAGGAAGGCCTGAATCACCGTTTGCGAAATGCCGGGACTCAGATAGAACGACCCGTTCGAGACGTCGCGAATCGCATGGACGACATCTGTTACCGGCTGAGATTTCAGCAAATACCCTTTGACGCCGACCTTCAGCGCTTCCAGCACAAAGGCATCGTCCGTGTGCATCGTCAATAACAAGGATTTCGTCCCGGGCGACACGCGGCGTATTTCGCGCACGACGTCGAGACCGTTCAGCAGCGGCATCATGACATCAATCACCGCCACATCGGGCTGCGTATCCTCCGCCATGCGGACCGCTTCCCGTCCGTCGGCCGCTTCGCCGACGACGCTCACCCCATAGGTTTCGATCAACGCCTTCACTCCCTGTCTCAACAACGTGTGATCATCGGCCAGCAGCAAGCGGCAGGAAACGAGCGACGGGGCTGGCTCGGCGCCTCGTACCTCTAGGCGGCTTGGCCGGGGCGTCGGCATGATCTGGGCTGAACTGCGTGAGATCACACAAAGCTCCTTTCGTTACGATCCATGACCGACACATCACTATCCACCGAGGAACCCCTCGACATCTCGTCGGATTGGCGCTGACCGGGCTTTAGGAACCATGCAGCCGCTCCTGGATCGGTTATCGTCACTGTGTCACACGATGCGCATTGATCGCACCTAGGGATGCGCCTAGTTGGATGGCCTCGAAAAGGTCTCTACAGTGAGCGTCGTCCGAGGAGGAGGTCCTTATCATATGGCCACCATTCCCACATTGATTGTGTGCTGCGTCTGCAAACACGTCGCACAGGGCGGGTCGCCTTCTTGGACGCCGATGTCGACGTTTCTCGAGCAGCATCACCTTGAGCCTGTCGACGTCCGCTTGAGCCACACCTACTGTCCGGTCTGCTACGAGGAGCAAGCGCAAGCTTGGTCTCTCTCCGACAAGAAGCCTTCCGCCGAGATTCCACCCAGGGCCGCATAAGCCGCGGTTGGCAGTTCGTCATTTCACATATCCTCCGCTCAGCCGGCTATGGTTTATATGCGGTCGCGCCAGCGCGCGCCAGGAGGTTCCCTACCATTTGGGCGACCGCCGGTTGATCATTGATATGCTGGCTGAAAAATATCGAACCCGCGGCGAAGACGAAGGCTTTGCCCCGTTCGTAGATGGTCGCTTCGTGGCGGCTTCCCACCACAGGAATGCTGTTGGGCACAACGGATGAGGACAGTACGGTAATCCCTGGAGGAGTCAGCCCGTTATTCACGAGTCCGTCCCATTCGGTAAAGACGAGATTCGGAAGCACGCTGCCATTGCTGAGGCCGGTACCCGTATAGACCCAATGGTCGGCATTGGTCACGACCCAATCCGCCGGCGCGGTGATAAAACTTCCATCTGACATCACGCCGACCAATTGATTTTCCGGGCGATTCACCGGCGCATTCCGAAACGTGGATG
>JBKPKC010000115.1:0-3161 GCA_046765595.1 Nitrospirota bacterium | reverse complement strand
GTCTCCAGGCGACCGAAAGCGACGCGATGCAGATTCTCGAATTTGTGCCGCTGAGCGCCGTGGATCCGATCTATTTCGAAAGCACCTATTATCTCGGAGCTGAAAAACAGGGTGAAAAAGCCTACCAGTTGCTCGCGCAGGCCATGCAGGATATGGGGCGCGTGGCGCTGGCCAAATATGTCTGGCGCGGAAAGGAGAGCTTGCACGTGATCCGTTCCGTCGATGGGCGTCTACTCCTGCACCGGATGTATTATCAGGACGAGATCAGGCCGTTTGAAGATCTGGCGAAGCAGGATCAGAAGCCCGCCCCCGCCGAACTGAAGCTCGCCACCCAACTGATCGAGTCGATTTCGAGCGATAGCTTCGATGCGGGCGCTTATCGAGACGACTATCGGCAACGAGTATTGGAGTTGATAGAAGAGAAAGCGAAAGGCAAGACGATCAGCCTGACGCCAAAAGCCGCCGTGCATGCCACGGAGGTGGTCGATCTGATGCAGCGCCTGAAAGACAGTCTCGCGCAAAATGCGCAGAAGAAGAGCGCCAGGTCGCGGGCGCTGCCCGCACAGACGGCTCGTGAATCCGCCAAGCGGGCGTCTTCCGGGAGACGATGACCGGCGAATACTCGGAAGCCGACCTCCGACGCATCCTCCGTCTCGATGAATCCCGGTTGCGGGCCTGTCTCCGTGCCGCACTCTTGCCTGTGTCACGCCGGCAGTCGGCCTGCACCTACTCTTTTCAAAATCTTGTGATGTTGCGCACGGCTAAGGGATTGACCGATGCCGGCGTATCCGTCGCGAGAATTCGAAAAGTCCTTGAATGCCTCGAGCGGCAGCTCGGCGAGGAAACGGCCATTTCAAGCCTGAAAATTTATGCATCCGGGAAGCGCGTGGTCGTCTGGGATGGTGCCTCGCGCTGGCAACCGGATTCCGGACAGTTTTTGTTGAATTTCGAAACGGCGCAGATTCTTTCTCCGCGGCAGCTGGCGCCGCGGCCGATGCCCGGACAGGACAATCGCGAGTCGGCGCAGCGATGGCTGCAGCGGGCGCTGGCCTTGGAGGAAGATTCTCCGGAGGAGGCGCACCGAGCGTACGAGGAGGCCATCCGGCTGAACCCCGCCTTGACCGATGCGCACATCAATCTTGGGCTGCTGCACCACGACACGGGCAACCTCATTGAAGCCGAACGATGTTACCGGCGGGCATTGGAGCGTGAGCCTACGCTGGCACTCGCCCATTTCAACCTGGGAGTCGTGCTGGAAGACCGGCAAAAAAAAAGCGCGGCTGTCTCCGCCTATCAGGAAGCGCTCAAGCACGCGCCGGATTTTCTCGAGGCGCATTGCAACCTGGCTCAGCTGTATGAAAAGCTGGGGCGCAAGCGGGATGCCTTTCGTCACTATGCCGCGGCCAGTCGTCTGAGCGGCTGAGTCGCACTCCAGGCTCGACTAGGCTTCGTTGTATAAAACGCTAGGGGAAATCCCAATAATGAAATCATCGCCGGTTTCGTATGCTGACGCCTAACGGAGAGTTTGTGGCGACCGATCCTCACAGTCAAATTCGAGTGTGCCGGAGCTGTCGACTCATTCACGACGATGGCGAAACGGCCTACGAGCGCTGGATTACGCTGGATGTGTATAAAAAAACGAACGGCATGGAGCCGCCGAAGTCCCGTCTGACTCACACCTATTGCCCCGACTGTTTCATCGAAGCTTCAAGCCATCTCAAAGCCGCATAACTGCCCAAGCCCGCCCAACCCCCTTTTGCGCGAATTTTGTTTCCGCATCCAGGGATTTTCACAGTGGGCCGCTTCACCCGTGCCTGCTACAAGCGCGGCACATGTTCACCAAGGAGCCTTCAATGCTTGCACGCCAGAACGGTGACCAGCCTGCTCATGTGCTCATTATCGACGGACACGACAACGAGCGACGCTTTTACGCGCGAAGGTTGAGCGACTGCTCGCCCCAGCATACGATCGTAGAGGCGGAAGATGGGCGTTCAGGGCTGAACATCTTCCGCTCTTCCCGCATTGATTGTGTGGTGTTGGATCTGGACCTCGCCGACATTTCCGCATTCGAAGTATTGGGCAACCTGGTCACTTCCTTCCAAAAGCCGGAGGTTGCCGTCATCGTGCTGACCAACCAGTGGGATCACACCCTCTTCGAGCGCGCCCGCCGGGAGGGCGCTACCAGCTGTCTCGTCAAGTCGGTGACATCAGGTTATCTGCTGAGCCAAGTCATTCAGAAAGCCGTCCACGTCGTCGGAACGCGCGAGACCCGTCCCTCATGAGGTCTGACTGGACCCGGTGGAACATGGGGTCGGGCTCCAGATGGTCACCGGGCCTTGAAGATCATGATTCCCGTGATAAATCCGTCGTTGTGGGCCGGAGTAAAAGTGCCGACAATTTTGCCGGCCTTCATGTGATCGCCGGCTAGGCTCTCGGTCAGCGCATGGTTGGGGCCGGCCGTACGCAGTTTGAAGCGGCTGCCGGCCGTGGCCTCGGTTCCAAACTGGGCGTGAGTCCCGACAAACACGTAATCGCCCGCCCCCGCGGTCACCGGTCCGCTGGCAATGAAGTCTTTGCCCGTGCCTGCGAAATTTTGCGCATGCCACTGTTTCTGCGCCAGCGCGCCACTTTCAGCACGGCCCGAGATCTCATGGCATCCAATCGTCTCGGTTCCTGGCAAGGCGGTGAAGCGCACGGTGACGATTGAGTTCGCCCCTCCTGTAATATTTTCCTTGTAAAACATCTGCGCGACATGCGCGCCGTTCACCACCTGGGGGCCGAGGCCTGAGTCCACGAAGTCGCCGGCGGCGGAATCGCTGACGCCGACGATGGTTGAGGCCACATCGTTCCACCACACGTAGCAGGCGAGTAGATTGCCGGTCGTCGTCGCGCGATCCCACGTGAAGCTGACGGTGGATCCGCCGAAATTGACCGCCGACTTAGCCTGTACGAATGAATCGGCCGCCTCCGAGTAGGCAGGAAGCAACAGGAGTCCGAGAACCAGCAGTCGGTGCATGTCTTTCCTCGTGGCGCTGAGGTCGCAAAATAATAAACATTGATGTTAATGGGAATATGCCTGCGGCCGTACTCCGCAAATCCCTAGGTTAGATCCCTAGGGCCGTGTGCATCGACACGCCCCGTCCATTCGCTGGTACGCTCAG
>JBKPKC010000114.1:0-4912 GCA_046765595.1 Nitrospirota bacterium | reverse complement strand
GGTGTGATGGATGCACTAATCCTTCGGCGCCTCAGTGAATCGTGCGCCAACGCTTGGGAGCCTTGTCATTCCTTCGGTTATCACCGCTGCGGTTAATGTAGAGGGGAACAGGGGCCCCTAGGAGTGAACAATCTTTTCATTCCAGGGGAGGGTTTTCTCTATGTATCTCCAGAGTTGATCACTCACTACGTCGAAGTCCATCAATACGCTCCACCCGCAGAGTTCTGTGCTGCAGTGCTAGCTTGTCCCCCCATGGGAGGTGCGGCATACCTGAAGTTAGTTGAGCCCCTATGGTTGCAGGCAAAAACCAAATAAGTCACGTAGGCAGGGTCTATCGCGGTGTGAGGTGCGATGAGCGCTGAGGGCGGGCGGAGAGGCGGGGGAACGAGACGGCCCGCCCGCGCCGAGAAATTGTCCTTGGCACCTTTTATTTCCGTGTTCGGCACTGTGCCCTAAACAACTTCTTCGGGTCTTACGACTTTCATCAGTCCAACTGCCGCGAAGATTCATCCTTCCGTCGGTGTGCACGCCCTGGTAAGCTCCCATTCTCTCATGTAGGGCGACACTACCATGCATCTAGTTGAAAAACTCGGTCTCGTCCTCTTGGTCACGCTCATTGCGCTGGGAAGCCTGCTCGTCTATCTGCAGACGCCACACGGCTTCCGTCAGGTCATTGTTCCATTGGCTGCAAAATTCACCGGAGCCAGGTTCGAGGTCCGCGACGGCATGCTCACGCTTGCTGGGTTGCTCCACATCGAGGGCTTCCGATACGAGGATCCCACGGTGGGAGTCACGATCGGCGCAGAACAGCTTACACTCCGCGCTGCATGGTGGTCATTCATGACAGGAGCTATTCCGCGGATCGACGACCTCGAACTGCAGCAGGCCCAGATATTGATCAATATGACATTGAGGGCGTCTGGCACACGTGAAGCGGAGAATGGGCAGACGGGGACGCGCCCGGTCCTGGTCGCCATCGAAAGGGCTCGGTTGGAGGACCTGACAGTGGTCGTCGAGCAGGCCGACTATCGGATCACGGGCCGGGTCTCCGCAATGTTGAACCGGCTCGGACCGGGACAGTACGGGAACGTGACGATCCGGACCGGTTTTCTGAGAGAACGCAAGGGCATCCCAGACCTGCTGGGCACATTCGACCTCAATCTACCCGTCGAAATCGCGGCCGACGGCTCCTCAATAACGTGGAACGGGTCCAACCGCCTCTTCTTCAGAACCAGCGCTGGCGAACTCGATCCGACCGATCCTGAGGTCGTCCACGTCGAGCAGGCGCTTGACGGCAACTACCACCCGGCATCGCAGAGTCTGAAGGCGGCTTCCCACCTCGCGATCAGCCGGGCCGGAACGAAACTGGGAACGATTGATTTGACTGGTGAGACGAACGTGGCAACTCGCCCGACTGTGACCGATGCCTCCCTAATATGGAGGGACATCAGAGGCGACATCCTCGATCTCTGGTTGCGCGAGGCCGCCGGTCCGCATGTGCAGTCGGGCCGGTTCAATGCCCAACTCCAAGTGCACAATGAGGGGAGCCGGACGTCCGTGAAAGTGAACGCGACCGGCTCCAATGTACGATTCCGATCCGGCGAAAGCGAGGCGAGTCCGCCGGTCGATCTCTCGATAGAACACGCTGGATCGTTTGATTCCAGCACGATGGTCGTGACCATGGAGATTCTGACCATAAACATCATCGATAGGGGAAGGACGCTTCTATCGGGAGCGCTCGATCGTCCTGTTGTGCTCAATCTCGCTCGGCCGGAGAAAGAAACGGGACGGGCAGAGACGGATCCCCAGTCGACTGTCTTCTCTCTGCGCCTGACGCCATCAGACATCCGGGATCTCCGTCCATGGCTCGCATTGCTGGGCCGCCACACGTTGCGGGAAGTGGCGGCCGGCCGGTTGGAAGGCGGGCTCGTCATCTCGACGTACGACCATGGGGCGATGGTGGACGTGGCAGGCCGTGTCGAGGGCACCGGAATCCAGATGAGCAGTGAACGGAGCGGACGGACCGGCACAAGACCATTACAGTTCGTCACTGAATGGAAGTCGAGAATGACCGATATGCAGCAACTGAAACTTGACCCCGCGACGACGACGGTCAGCCTGAAAGACAAACAGGTCGCGGTGCTGCATGCGACCGGCCAATGGCGGCTCGGCGATCCGGCGGGGCTCACCGCGCTGAGCGGCAACATGACGCTTACGGGCTTGCCCGGCGAGAATCTGAATCCGCTGCTTGTATTGTGGAGTGAGACCACCATCGCACAGGGGCAGATCGATGGCCATGCCGAATTTGCGGTAGACGAACGCGAGATACGATGGAAAGTCGATCTGCGTAACCGCGGTCTTCAGCTGCACATGCCGGCGACGGCGTCCGATGCGCCGCCGGTGAATCTTGAGATCAAGCAGACCGGCAAGCTGGACCGAGCAGGCCGGGTACTCCAGCTGGATCGGATGCGCATCCAGGCGGTCGAGGGACAGCGACCAATCGTCACGGTCGCGCTCGATCGCCCACTCACACTGAGCCTGGTGCAGGGAAAGAAAAAAGACAACGCCAACTCGGATGCCGCGGCGGACGAAATCACACTGAACCTCAGCGTCAACCGTTTGGGGGTGCATCAGGTCCGCCCCTGGCTCGCCATGACCGGCAGTCAAGTATTGGCCGGGGTGCGTGGCGGAGTGTTTGACACTGACGTAAAGGTCCGCCTGAAAGGAATCGATGATATCGCCGTCGCTGGTCGCGTGGATGTGGACCGTGTCACTTTCGCGCCCGAGACACAGCATTCCAGCGTTCCCGTCACGTTGGAAACAGAAATTCGTGCCTCCATTGCCGGCGGCTCGCGCATGTCTTTCGACTCCTGGGCGATTCGAGCGTTGGACCGCAACCGACAGCTCGCGCAGGTGCGTCTCACCGGATCGGCCGATTTTGGAGGTGCGACGGACCTCGTGCTCGATGTCAAGACCACCGACGTGAGCGACCTCGTGGACCGGCTGGGTCTATTAACGGAACGGCAATATAAGATGATCTCCGGAGGCGACCTCACCGGGGATGTTCGAGTCGTTGGGGCAGGTCCGGATCAGCCGCTGACGATCAAGGCTGACTTGCGAGCCGCGAAGCTGGGCATACGATTGGATAGGACTCACAAGAGCACAAGGACATTCGGTGTCCTGGCCGAGATGGAGATAGACGGCGCAAGGACAACGGCTGACATCCAGCGCATCGAGGTCAATATAGATTCTGACGGCACCAATGCGGGTACATTTCTGGTCAGCGGCAGGTGGCCGCTGACTGACCAAGCCACCACAACGTCGGTCGGATCCATGAGCGTGACTGTGAAGGAATGGGATAGCCGGCCGCTCGTCGAGTTCCTCGATATCCTTCCCGGCCGCGAACCGGGTCCCTTAATGGTGAGTGGAGCGCTGAATGTTGCACAGCGAGCAGGTGGAAGGACGATTGTCGTCCAGGGAAGCGAAACTGTTGGACCGATCACGGTCGCGGTAAAAGGTCGGCCCGGCCCTGAGCCAGCCACAATTCATGTCGAGCACCTCGTGACTCAGAATCGAGACGAGATTCAGATCGCGAAATTCTCCATGAACTCCGAGCGGCCAATAGGACTGGCGGACCAGGTGACGATGAAAGGGACCGTCCGCTCAGGTCTACGGCCCCACCTTCAACTCCGTGGGAGTGTGAATGCACTCGACGCAGATTGGTACGCTGCGTTACTGGCACCGCCTATGAGCGAGACCCCCGAAGAACAGGCCATCACTGGCGCACCGCCTCCATTAAAAGAAATAAAAGAAAAAAAGGCCGGTTTCGGTTTGCCGCTGGATCTCGACGTCGATCTTGCGATCGGGACCCTGACTTATCGGAACCTTCCAATCGGAGCGGGTAGATTGCTCGCAAACGGAGACGGGCAGAGTATGCACGCAACGCTGGAGCCGACAGGAGTGGCGCGAGGCTCGGTGCAGGGGACATTCGCGATTGCACAGAAGGATGGGCAGCAAGACATCACCTGGGACGCGACAGGAAATGCGTTAGATCTCAGTCTTTTCTTGAAAGCGCTCTTTAACGAACCAGAAAGTCGGATAACCGGTCTCGGCAGGTTCACAACCACTGGAACAGGTCGCGGCCAGGGCGAGGCATTGCGTAATAGTCTGAGCGGCATCGCAGTGTTCGACGTCGAAAACGGCCGGTTCGCCAAGTCGCCCGTGATGGAGTTCCTCGCAAAGCAGACCCGCATCGAGGAGTTCCAGGGTGCGGAATTCAAGACGTTTCATGTCGAGCTGCACATCAAGGACGGATGGATGCGTCTGAACCAAACCCGCGCCGTCGGCTCTATGTACGCCGTCGAGGCCGAGGGGAAGATCGGACTGGACGGCCAGCTCGATGCTCAAATTTTCCCGAAAGTCGGGCCTACCTTCTCCAAGCACATCACGATTCGATGCCTCGATCAATTCGCGAAGGCTTCGGACGGTTTCACCCTGTTGCCGGTCAGCGTCACCGTGAAAGGGACAACGGGAAATCCCCAGTACGGAACGAGTGCTGGCGCTTTCACACGCCAGGGGGGAGAGCTTTTAGGGGTGATTGCGAACTTATTGACCGGCTGCACAGGCGGCGACTCCGCGAAAAGCCCGAGTCAGGAAGCAGGAAACTAACACATCGCAAGCCGCACGTGAGCGCCATGACACCTCCGCTAGTCCTCCAGGAATTGAACGCACGTCATCGTGGACGGGTCTATCGCGGTGGGAGTGTGATGGGCGGTGAGGAATGGGAGCGGGGGGCGAGGACCGAGCCGGCCCGCCACGCGCCGTGAAACGGTACCTGACACGGTTTCCCAAATCTGCAAGCACTCAGAAAAGTAGCTTGTCCCTTTTGCTGTACACGGTCCCTGGCGATTAA
>JBKPKC010000113.1:0-3339 GCA_046765595.1 Nitrospirota bacterium | reverse complement strand
GCTTCGCCACCATTCTGTCGTGGGCGGACAACGTCCGAAAGCTGCGCGTCCGTGCGAACGCGGACGTGCCGGAGCAGGCCAAGATTGCCAGGGGATTCGGCGCGGAAGGCATCGGACTCTGCCGGACGGAACACATGTTTTTTGCCGAAGACCGAATTCCCCTCATGCAGAAAATGATCCTGGCTCGTACGACGGAAGAGCGGGAGAAATACCTGGATCAGCTGCTCCCGCTGCAGAAACAGGATTTCATCGGTCTCTATCGCGAGATGGAAGGCTTTCCGGTGACGATCCGGCTGCTGGATCCGCCTCTGCATGAATTTCTACCCAAGCGGGAAGAATTAATGGTGGAAATCGCCCGGCTCGAGTTGACCGGGGCCGACAGCGCTAAGCTGGAGGAGAAACGCCGGTTGCTCGCGCGCGTCGAGGAGCTGCACGAGTTCAATCCGATGTTGGGGCTGCGCGGCTGCCGGCTGGGCATCACGATGCCGGAGATCACGCGGATGCAGGCACGGGCGATCATGGAGGCGGCCTGCGAGCTCGCCAAGGAAGGCAAGAAAATCGTTCCCGAGATCATGATCCCCTTGGTCGGAATGGTCTCTGAGATGAAATCGCAAAAGGAACTGATACGTGAGGTCGCCCAGGAGACGATGAAGCGTCACAATCAGAAGCTTTCGTATCTCATCGGGACGATGATCGAATTGCCTCGCGCGGCCGTGACCGCCGATGGCATCGCGAAGGAGGCAGAGTTTTTCTCCTTCGGTACTAACGACCTGACGCAAACCACGTTCGGTTTCTCGCGCGACGATGCGGCTAAGTTCATCGATCACTATAAAACTGCCAATCTCATGGAGTCCGATCCGTTCGCCGTGCTCGACCGGGAGGGCGTCGGCGCCCTGATGAAGCAGGCTATCGTCGGCGGACGGAAAACGCGGCCCGGTATCAAACTGGGCATTTGCGGCGAACATGGCGGCGATCCCAACTCCGTCGAGTTCTGCCACCAGCTCGGACTCGACTACGTGAGCTGTTCGCCCTACCGCGTCGCGATCGCACGACTGGCCGCCGCGCATGCCGCCTTGGCCGGAGCCGAAGCCAAGAAAGGTCCGAAACCGTCGGCATCCACTGCGACTGGCCGCAGCGGCTCCCGTACAGCCCGCAGAAAGCGGTGAGTGCCTCGGCCTGACGATTTTCTGCGCCGCAGAACCCCCGGCGGACGAAACCCAGGCCTCCACGGTCGGGCGATGGCGCTTTCGGCCAGCGAGCGATCCCGCCGACGGCGTGACGAATCCTGACGTATGCGGGCGAACACCTCAGACGATCTCCACTACATGATGTCGGCCCTTCGCCTGGCGGCGAAAGGACGGGGCACGACCAGCCCCAATCCGATGGTCGGGGCAATCGTCGTGAATGGGGGACGAGTCGTCGGGCAGGGGTATCATTTGCGGCCGGGACTTCCGCATGCTGAAGCGCTTGCGCTCAGACGGGCGGGAACGCGGGCGCGGGGAGGCACGCTGTATGTGACGCTCGAACCCTGTTGTCACCTGAAGAAGCGAACAGCTCCCTGCGCGCCGGCGATCGTGCGCTCCGGCGTCAGGCGCGTCGTGATTGCGCAACGTGATCCCAATCCTTCCGTCGACGGGCGCGGGGTCGCGGCACTTCGCCGAGCCGGAGTGGCCGTGACGCTTGGCCCCGGACGTCCCGAGGCGGAAGCCCTAAACCGGGCCTACAGCCATTGGGTCCGCACAAAACGGCCGTTTGTCATCCTCAAGGCTGGCATGACGTTGGACGGTCAGATAGCGACGTCTGCCGGCGAGGCCAAGTGGATTACGAGCGACTCCTCCCGGCGCGAGGTCCATCGCCTTCGTGCCGAAGTCGACGCGGTGCTTGTAGGGATCGGAACCGTGCGCTCGGACAATCCGTCTCTCACGGCTCGCGTCGGCGCCCGACTCGGACGCCTCGCCAGGAAGCAGCCTTTGCGAGTCGTCGTTGATTCACGCTTGCGAATCCCGGTCACCGCCAACGTTCTTCGCCGCGTCGATGGCGCCGCCACCATCATCGCGACGACGAGGGCGGCTCCGGTCGCACGGCGGCGCGCGCTTTTGCGACGACATGTCGAGTTGCTCATCCTTCCTCGCAGTCAGGGTCTCGTCTCCTTGCCCCGGCTGCTGGATGCTCTCGGCAAGCGGGGAATCAGTTCACTCCTGGTGGAAGGGGGCGCCGAGATCAACGCGGCCATGCTCAGGGGCAGGCTCGTGCAACAGGTGCGGCTCTACCTGGCACCCTCACTCCTGGGCGGCAGCGATGCCAAAGGCATGATCGGCGGCAAAAGTCCCAGACGCCTGGCCGCAGCGTTGAAATTACACCATATTCGCACGCGATCGCTCGGAGGCGACATCGTGATCGAAGGTGACCTGTGATCTCGCGGGTGACAGGTCTCATTCTCGCGGCGGTGGCCTGGTCGAGCGCCGTCGTGGTATCGGCCGAAACGGCGCCTCCGTCCCAGAGCCTGCCTGCGCTCGTGTTCCAATATCTCGATGCGGTCGAAGGGGACGAAGCGGAACGGCTGTTGCGGTTGATTCAGGATCATCCCGAGACCGCCGTTGAGCGCGTCATTCGAATTATCGAAACCGAACGGCCCTATGAGAGCCGTCCGATCGGGACGCTGCCCGATGAACGGATTCGGTTGCAAGGACAGACCTATGCCGTCGCCATGTCGGTTCCCCTCACGTATCAACCCTCCAAGGGGTATGCGCTCATCGTGTGTCTTCACGGCGCAGGCTTTACCGGCGATGTGTATCTGGAACGCTGGCGAGCGCGCCTGGGCGAGGACTATATTTTGGCTTGTCCCACCTATCCTGCCGGTGCCTGGTTTACGCGCCGCGCCGAAGACCTCGTGCTTGCGACGATCCGGCATGTGAGGCAACGCTACCACGTCGATCCTGACCGCATTTTTCTCAGCGGCATGTCGAACGGCGGCATCGGCGCCTGGCTGATCGGCATGCATCATGCGCCGCTGTTTGCGGGTCTCGCACCGATGGCGGCGGGACTCGACGACGTGCTGATGCCCTTTCTCGCCAATCTCAGGAACACTCCCGTCTACATCATTCACGGCGCCAAGGATCAAGTCATGCCGGTAACGCTCAGCCGGTCGATCGCTCGAGAACTCACCGCACTCGGGTATCCTTACGTCTATCGCGAGCATGAAGGCGAACATCCGGTTGCAGGAGGGCATTACTTCCCGAGGGAAGAGCTGCCGGCGCTGGTGACATGGCTCAATGCCCAGCGGCGCAATCCTTTGCCGGAGAAGCTGATACTCGTGCGGGAGGCCAGCCGCTTCCAGTC
>JBKPKC010000112.1:0-8998 GCA_046765595.1 Nitrospirota bacterium | reverse complement strand
AGTGTCAGCAATCGCACGGTTGCAAAAGAAGCGGACATCTTGGTTCTTGCAGTCGAGCCGCAGATCCTTGACGTGGTGCTCGCCGAAATCGCCGGGGCGGTGCGGCGTGCCTCACTCATCATCTCGGTGGCCGCGGGCTATCCTATCGCACGTATCGCTCGGGGACTGCCGGATGGGGAGAGCATCGTCCGCGCGATGCCGAACACCCCCTCGCTCGTAAGGCAGGGCGTGACCGCCAGTGCGTTCGACGAGCGATTGTCACCGCAGGACGCAGCTGCCGCGCGGGCATTGTTCGAGTCGATCGGCCAGGTGATCTGGGTCGAGGAGCGGTGGCTTGATGCGGTGACAGGCTTGAGCGGAAGCGGGCCCGCATATGTCTACGTGATGATCGAAGCCTTGGCGGACGGCGGAGTGAAGATGGGGCTGCCCCGTGAGACGGCGCAGCTGTTGGCGGCGCAAACCGTTGCAGGGGCCGCACGCTTATTCCTCGACTCCGGTGAACATCCCGGCGCCCTCAAAGACCGGGTGGCTTCCCCCGGCGGCACGTCGATCGCCGGCATCCATCAGTTGGAACGAGGCGGTCTCCGGGCGGTGTTGCTCTCGGCGGTCGAGGCCGCCGCGCAGCGGTCATACGAGCTGGGAACGGTGCTCTAACAAGGAGAAGATATCGTGCAATATTGGGTGAAGATCGTGTTCGTCGACAATCAAGAACTGGTCGTGAAAGACGCGATCAGACACACCATCAGTGACGACATGGAAGTGCTGGAAGTGGACTCGGCCAAGGAAGTGATCATTGTGCCGATGAAGCAGATCAAGTATCTGGCCTGTGACGCCACGGTCTTTGCCTCGAAGGGCCCCGCCGCTAAAGGCTAGGCGGATGCCACATTGGCCATCCCGTCGTCAGCCAGCCAAGCCTATTCCTTCTATCCCGCTCGAAAAGCTATATCGGAGCAGCCTTAACACTGCGTCATTCCATCCGATGGGTCCCGTGCCGCGCGTGCGGACCAGGCGCGGCAGGAGGACGTTCGAATCGAACGAGCCGTCCTGTTTCTGGACGAGAATGGGGTGGTCCACGACGGCCAGCAACGGGATGTCCTGGATGCCGTCTCCAATGCCCACGCTTTCCACAGCCCGCGCCTGAAAGCGCTGACGCTGCTCGCGTTGATAGCAGCGCATCAGCAGTTCGGCGGCTTCCCCCTTGTCGTTGTCGCCGGTCAGATGAAACAGCCGCCCGACCTTTGTCCACCGCAGTCCCCGTCTCGTGATCTGGCGGCAAACCTCTTCTACCAGCGGCTGAGGGCCTTCGAGCAGGAAAGGCTCGTCGTATTCACGCATGCCGGCCAATGCCGCCTCGCTACGTGAGAGACCAGTTACCTCCATGATCTCCTCGACCGAGAGGTCTCCGAAACCGCGGAGCGGCGTCTCCACCGCATCCTCGATTTGTTTGAGCACGTCGCGCAGCATGTGATAAGGCATGCCCAACTCGATGACCTCATAGGAGGATTTTGTGCGCACACGTTCCAGGGGAAACGTGAACAGCCCGTGCGGGACGAAGACCGCGGCGCCGTTTTCTACGATGAATGGATCTCGATGCTGCAGCCGCCGTCGAAGGGCTTCAATCTCCGCCCTCGTTCTGCTCGAGACGAGAACGAGCGGAATCCCGTGAGCCCGAAGTGCTCGCAGTGCTGGGGCGGCGGCCTCCCAAGCCGAGGTTCCGGCGTCCAGGAGCGTGCCGTCCAAATCGGCGAACACGATATACTGTGGCATGAGAGACTCCGTGAGGCCCTCTGGGAGGGTGTGTGCTACCCCGGTCTTCTCCATACCCGCCTCGGGCTTTCGGCTTTAAGTTGCCTTAGGAGCTTCTGCGTGAGCCGGTGCACGCGCCGTGCCACTAAATCTTTTCGAAAACCCGTATTTCCACGCAACAGGTCGGGCGGTCGGCGCCGAAAAGTGACGCCAAAAGCCTTCACCCCTACAGACTTGGTGGCGGTGGGGGATTTATGGCCGGTCAGTGGAGAGACGTTTGGCCAATCGATGGGCCAGACGGATCATTCCGGGGGAGCGGTCGGCCGGATCCAGCAGCACGTTGAGGACATACAAATGGCGAGGATCCGCCAAGGCTTTTCCCAACGTGAGTTCAAACTCCTGCTGGGTGCTGATCACGCTGCCGATGCCACCGCCGACCAGGTCGCAGATCCGTTCGTAATGCCAGTCGTGCAGGTCGTTGAAGGGTCCTTCGAGAATTTCACGTTCCGTCGAGTATCCGCGATTGTTCAGCACGATGACGATAGGCGCCTGTCCGTAACGCACTGCCGTCGAGAGTTCAGTTCCGGTCATCTGAAAGGCGCCATCGCCCACCAGGACGATAGGGCGGAGGCTAGGATCGGCGAACGATGCGCCAACTGACGCAGGAACCGCGAAGCCCATCGAGGTGTAGTAAGCAGGCGACAGAAATTCAAACCGCCGATGCACTCGCAAATCCGCCGCGGCAAACAACGATTCTCCGACGTCCGCGATCACGAGGGTCGTCTGGTCGAGTTGCTGGTCCAAATGACGGAACAATCCTCTGAGCGTTACGCGGTCCGTCGGCGAGGACGGCGCTCCGTCGACATTGAGCGGCGGCGGCAGCGGTCGCGACGATTGAGCCGAAAGCCCATACGTACCCAGCGCCCGGACAAAGTCCTGAAACCGAATGGTGTCATAGCGATGATGTCGAATACTAACGTGATCGGCGGTCGCGTGAATCGTGCGTCCTTCCGACCGCAACGGCGAATTGGCATCGAGGTCCTCGAGGTCAGACAGGATGGATCCCAAGATCAGGAGACAGTCGGAGTCATTGATGAACTGCTGGACTTCGTCTCGTGCGATCAGTCCGCCGTAGACGCCGACGTACAACGGATGATCCTCGCGAATCACCGATTTGCCGAGCAATGTGGAGGCAATCGGAATTTTCAGGCGTTCGACCAGACGCGTCAAATCGTCTTGGAGTCCGAAGCGTCCGATTTCGGCCCCCGCGAGCACGGCCGGTCGTTTTGCGGCCGCGAGCATCGCCCGAACCTCACCGATCGCCTCTTCGAGGGCGGCGGGATCGCTGGCGTCGTCGTTAAGGCAAAGAGGCCGGAGCGGTTGATTCAGCGGCGTGTGAACGAGATCGCGAGGGATCTCAATGTAAATCGGTCGCCGGTACCGCAGCAGCGCGGCAAACGCATGGTCCATTTCGCGTTCGGCCGTGGTGGGATCGTCCAGCGACACGGAGGCCACCGTCATCCGTTCGAAGACCTCGCGTTGGGTGGAAAAATCCCGCACCATGTGGTGCATGTAGGGCGTGCGGACGCGTTCCGAGAGGCCAGGGGAGCCCGTCAGGAGAACAACCGGAGAGCGTTCTGCATACGCACAGGCAATGGCATTGACGCAGTTCAACCCGCCGACGCAGTAGGTGACGCAGGCGGCGCCGATCCCCTTGATGCGTGCGTACGCATCGGCTGCAAATCCCGCGCAGTCTTCCCGGGTGGTTCCGATGTGGCGGATCGGCGACCGCTCAATTAGCTCATACAGGCTGAGGACGTAATCGCCAGGAATCCCGAAGATATGCCGAACGCCCAGCTGATGCAGCCGGTCGATGACCGCAGACCCGATTGTGGCGTGTCTTTCCGTGGCCATGTCCCCCAGAAACCGCCTGCTCACGAACGTTCGTTCCCAGGAAACCACAGCGGACGCGACCCGTCAAGCAGACGGCGCGAGCATGACGTCGCAGCTACCGCTTGACCTTGGACGAACTCCGTCGGATAACTACGCATGATCGCCGATCGCGAAGTCCCGGCAGGGGTTGTCACTTTGGCGCGAGCCAAGGAAATTGCGGGCTCGAGGCACCTATGGATCTACGCCGGCTTTATTCACGCCGTCCGAGGGCAACCGGTTTCTGGTGACCTGGTTGACGTCGTCATGCCGAACGGACGCTTTTATGCGCGCGGGCTGTACAATCCGGCGTCAAAAATCAGGATCCGCGTACTCACCTTTGAGGAAGAACCGATTACCCCGGCCTTCTGGAATGAGCGCATTGCGCAAGCGGTGAGGCTCCGGGCACAGATCGTCTCCGGGACGACCGCCTATCGCTTAGTCTACGGTGAAGCGGATCTGCTGCCGGGCTTCATCGTCGATCGCTACGGAGACGTCCTGGTGATGCAAACGCTTTCCAGCGGGATGGACCGGCGCAAAGATCTTCTGGCTGATCTGTTGAGTGAACACACCAAGGTCGGCCGGATCTATCTTCGGAACGACGCCAAGAGCCGTACATTAGAAGGAATGTCGCCCATGACGGGATTCCTCCGCGGCGTCGGAGAGACCACGATTGAGGTCCAAGAAGGCCCCGCCCGGTTTCTCGTCGATATCGCCCGCGGACAAAAGACGGGGTGGTTTTGCGACCAGCGGGAAAATCGCCTCGCGGCTGCGCGACTGACTCCAGGAAAAGACGTCCTTGAAGTCTTCTGTCATACCGGCGCATTCGGAATCCAGGCCGCGCTTGCCGGCGCACGCCGCGTGGAGGGAGTAGACGTGAGCGAGGACGCGTTGACCCTGGCGCGCGAACATGCCCGGCTAAATGAGGTTCACGAACGCTGCGCCTATCGTGCGGCGGATGCGTTTGATGAATTGCGTCGGCTCGAACAAGCGGGCAGACGATTCGATGTGGTGTTTCTCGACCCGCCCGCCTTTGCCAGGAGTAAGCAAGCAGTGCCTCGCGCCTTGGACGGATATAAGGACATCAATCTCCTCGGCATTCGTCTGACGAAGCCGGAAGGAATTGTCGTGACGAGCTCCTGTTCTCATCATGTCTCTGAAGCGGATCTGTGGAATGCCGTTGGAAAGGCCGCAAGGGACGCCAGGCGGTCGGTGCGGCTTCTTGAACAGCGCGGCCAGGCTTCAGATCATCCCATTCTGGCGACGATGCCTGAGACCCGCTATCTCAAGTGTTTTATTCTGCAGGTGCTTTAATCTCGCATTCCGCACTGGCTTTGTCAGGGCCAGTTCTCCCTGAGTCATAAATTTCCAGTGTGATCAATCGCTGGGAGGTTCGAAGTGCCCGGGGGGACGATTCTGCCACGGGACCGTCGACTGTTTTGATTGTTTGACCAGACTCTTGAGACTCATCTCGGCTGCGCGCAATAATTTGGGCTCACCGCTCTGAATCAACGCCGTCAACATGACATAGAGCGAGCGGTCCATCCGCGACCCCGTCAGAATCCGTTCGGTAATCGGGTCCGGACCATCCGGTTGATCGTCGCCCTCCTCAGGTTCCTGAAACAGCAGTTTGAACGCATTGGGATGAGCAAAGAGCCACGCAACCGGGATTTTGAGAGCGGTCGCGAGCCGTTCCAGCGTTCTGGTGGAGGGATCGAGGGACTCCGTCTCAATCTCGTCGAGCGCTTGAAGCGAAATACCGGCCTCAGCGGCGAGATGTTCGGGAGAGAGACCGCGTGAAAGGCGCCAGGCGTTGATCTGTAAGCCAATTGGCATGTGCGATGATATCCGACCCAGGGATTCTTGGCAACCGTCTCCAAGGGGGGCAGTTTACATTTGTTAAGGTATTTCAATTGCTTATGAACCGATTCTGCCTGTGGAAGATGAGCAATCAAATCGGGTACAATAGCGACAATTCATTCTTGGAAGCCCAAGGAGGCGGATCATGTTGGGGACAGATATTCGCGGGATCATGGCGGAAGAGGAGGAGGTACAGCGGCGGAGACAGGCCCTGAAGTCGCTCCTTTCCATGCGGAACAAGCAGCTGAGGGAATCATTAGAGCAACGGATCAAGCGAGCCAAAACCGGCGGGGATTGGATGCAGCTCTCCCGAGAGGAATGTGCCACCTTGCATAAGCAGGAGAAGGCCCACCTCCGGTCGCAGCTCGAGCAGCTACAGCATGAGGACGATCGCACCCGAGGCAAGCTGACCCTTCTCAAGCGAGCCAAGGCAAGAGCGCAACGTATCAGGGCGGCGGAAGCGGCGTCCGGCCGCAAGCGTCGATAATCGCAGACGGCTCGATTGTCTTCGCTGCCCATCCTGTTGACGCGCGCGCAAGCCGTCCGCATTCGAGAACTCCTCCGAGACAAGCGGGCTCGAAACAGTGAAGGCGCCTTCGTCATTGAGGGCGCCAAGCCCGTGTGTGATGTGCTCCTGCATCATCCCGCCAGTGTCACATCCCTGGTGCTCTCTTCAGACTATGAACGGCATGAAACCGATCAGCAGCGTCGTCTTCGTGCATCCTTGAGTATTTCCTCATTTCGCTGTTCCGACCGTACCTTTTCCGCTCTGTCCACCCTCGACGCGCCTCAGGGGATCCTTGCCGTCGTTCGGCAGCCGCGGTGGAATGAGCAACGGCTGTTGGCCCAGCCAAACCTTTTAGGATTGTTTGGAGAACACTTACAGGATCCGGCCAATGTCGGCGCGATCATCCGGACAGTAGCCGCATTGAACATAGATGCCTTGTGGCTCACACCGCAGTCAGCGGACATCTACAATCCTAAAGTCGTGCGGGCGTCTGCGGGCGCCGTGCTATCTGTGCCCATCTTCGTCACCGAGGATATTGGCGGACTGACCGGAAACGGAGTTCGACTCTTCGCTGCCGAAGCCAAGGGCGGCGAAACGGTCGACATGGAAAGCCTTCGCACGATTCCAAAGCGTCTCGTCGTTGCCGTCGGGAATGAGAGTCGAGGGCTTTCCGCTCACACGATCAAACTGGCCGCGTGCCGGTTTACGATTCCGTTGGGCCGGCACATTGATTCACTGAATGTCGCGGCAACGGCGGCCATCGCCCTTCACTATCTGCGCGGGGTCAAGAAGGGCTGCTGAGGCTCTTTTACGGATGATCAGCGTTCGCTCGGGCAGGAGCTAATAAGGAGTGGTGCCGAGGGACAGAATCGAACTGTCGACACCAGCCTTTTCAGGGCTGTGCTCTACCAACTGAGCTACCTCGGCACAAACGGGCAAAAACTGAAAGCGGCACTCTTGCAGAATGATTGCTGAAAATCAAGTTCGCTAACGACTACCTTGTCACACCTTCGTCGATCCGAAACAGCTCCAAGTCGAGCACGTTTTGTTTGGCGGAGAGGGAGGGATTTGAACCCTCGGTAGAGGTTTTAGCCCCTACAACGGTTTAGCAAACCGCCGCCTTCGGCCACTCGGCCACCTCTCCGCGATCCTCGAGAAATTTGTTCTGTTCGTCCTGAGAAACTTCGCAACTACCCGTGCGTTTTGGGCAACCAGCCGTCCAGATCCTGAACATTCCCGGCCCCTCGCCGTTCTGACATCAGGCGGTGCGAAGGGATGTCGCAAGGTGTGGGGGAATCACGTCCTTGAGACTGACTACTGGCAGGCAATGTCAAAGCCCGTTGCGGGGGGAAGTATAGCGTGCGCAGAGGCGCTTTACAAACATCTGATCGAGGTGACTGGAGACCTCGCGGGCAGCTCCTGACGATTTATATAGGAAACGGCGAAATCTGAATCCACATGCCGCCGCCGGTAATTGTTTTGTGTTTCGCCTATTGTTCTATCTGAAGACGCGAGGATCTCAGGGATCCGACCAAGTGACGCAGCTTGGTCCAATCAAAGCTTGTGCTCTCGCCTCCGACAGATGCCGCGGCCATGCGGGCGCCAGAAACGGTCGATCTCTTGCCGCTCTGCCGATACAGGGCATCAACATGCGAAGCCGGTTCGAAGTAGCGCGGTTCAATGTGCCCGAGTCTGATGACGCCGCTTACGGAGAGCATGTGCAATGCCGTCTGCAGCTGTTTCCGCCTCGCGCGTTGTTTTCTCATGTAATGAATGGGTGAGATGAGAATGCGCATAGTGGTCCTCCGCGTCCAGGATTACATCCAGAGGATGCGTCCAAGGTCTTCGTCGATCTCGCGAGGCCGATGACATTGGGTGCAGCGGGCAAAGAGCTTCCCAACCTGCGCCTGCTTCACGCTACGAAGGACGAGTTGATAACTTCGGCTTCCACAGCAGGAGCAGGCCTTCCCGTGCACGTTTCGTCGAATCGCTCCGACTTTTCCCTCTTGCTTGAGCATCAGGGTCCTCCACAAAGATTGGTCGAACTCGTGGACCACATCTTCGGAGAGTAGCGACGATTTGAAAATACCGAAGAGGTAGGCGTGACCCGCCCTAAGGGGGGGAAGATCCTTTAATGGGAGGCGGAGGCAGGTCTCCCAGGAGGGAGCAGAGACCTCTTGTCGCTCCAGGGTGGGCATGCCGGAAACGACACCTCCGCCCGCCTTCACTAAAACAGAGACCCGGGACGGATTCAAGGCGGTGAACCTCTAGTCTGGTCAGACGTTTTTGGGATGACGGGGCGTGCCAGGGCTTTCCCTAGTACATGCGTAAGAGCCCATATGGTTTCTTCGTCCTACTAACGAGTCCTACAGAGATACGCGTATTTCATGATCCAACGTTACATAGCCAGCCCTTCCCAAACCGATCCGCCCCCGATGCTCTCGTCCAGTCTCACACGCTAGAGCTTACGGCTTTTGTTGATCTTTTTCACAGGTCAGGGCCGCCGGCAGCGTCAAACGTCCTCATCAAACTTTTAGCCTAAAAGGGCTTTCCCCTGCCGGCTGCATTTGGCCGGGAGTAGGGCCCGTGGAGTTATTGCAATGCGCCCTGGTTTTCTTCATCGATCCTTCTATACCTACACGCGCACCTTAATCCTGGGTGTTTACCTTGCTTTGTCTTTGGCTGGCTGTGGGTCTGACGACGAATCAGCAGGAATCGGTGCCAGCAAATCATTGTCATGGACGGCTGTGCCCGATCCTTCGGTCGAAGGATATAAACTATATTGGGGAACGACATCTCACGTATACGAGTCCAATGTCGACGTGGGGCCCAATGTCAGCCACACGCTGAGCGGTCTCCGTCCCAACACGGAGTACTTTTTTGCAGTGAGCGCGTACAATTCAGGCGGAGAAAGTGCTCTCTCTCCAGAAGTCAGCAGTTTTGTTGATTCGTCAC